>CAIVZW010000801.1 GCA_903910495.1 uncultured beta proteobacterium | reverse complement strand
GTCGCCTTATTGACCAAGCGCATGTCGGTCGGGCCAAACGGTATGACATAGTGATACGGGCCGAGCGGAGTTTTGCCAGGGGTATAAATCCGGCAGCCGAGAATGATGTCAACCAAGCCTTTCTGAAGGATGTCCAGATGCGCGACGGGAGCGGCCAGCGATGAGCCCCAGAACGTTTCAAACGTCACCCGACCCTTGCTTCTTTCGGTGACCTTATCCATCCACCATTGCACGCCATCACTGTCAAGAACCTGTCCGGAAGGTGCCGAAACAGAAGCCAATTTGAGTTTGATCGGTTTATCATCAGCCGCGACACTGGCTGGCGAAACAAGATAACAGAGAAGCGCCATCACCAGCGACAGAGATTTAAGCAGCAACTTTTGCATTTTCAATTCTCCTTATGGTTAAGTGGATCCAATATCCACTATGCCTTAATTTCTATTGTTGTCAAGAAAATGTTGCAAGTTTTAGTCGTCCGGATCGCTAACTCGCCAACTGACGAACCCCGATAACCGGCTTCGTCAGTAGCCCTTCATGCTCGTGGTGCATCGGGACTGGGTATATACCATCACCGTTTCTCTTCAGCAGCCTCTCTGCAAGAACCCAACTGAAGATTCGTGCCAGGTTTATCCCAGATTATCTATTAACCCAAAACTCGATCGCCCTGAGCCTGTCGAAGGGCCGTTCATGGTTCGATGCCCCGAAGGCAACGGGGCCTTGGGCTCAAATCCCCCTGGGGGACAAGCTCACCACGAACGGATTTTCCCCAGATTTCGCCTAATGGACAATCTGGGTTTATTTATCAAGTTCGGCAAGACGTTTTGCGATGTCTTCTCTGAAGGGGGAGAAAACGTCCAGAACCAACGCGTCAACTTCCAGGGTCTGTATTCGATGCGGGATATTTTTGGGAACATAGGCGAATTCTCCAACTTCCATAATTCGCACTTCACCGTCTATTTCCATGAGCATTTTGCCTTTCAGCATGATGGCAATCTGATCATTAGGATGCGTGTGGGGCTCGGCTTTAAGCCCCGCCACCGCACCGTGCAGGCCGAGCATGACGTCTCCGAGGATGATTCCTCGTCGGCTCATGCCCGCCGGCAGGGTCGGACCGGGTTCATTATCCTGAATGATTTCATCCCATTTGTGGAAATATGACATGGCTGACCTCTCCTTGACTGATGGATTGCACGGACGCGTGAAAGGGAAGAATCACATTCACGAAACGGATTTTTCGTCTTCTTGGATCCAATATCCAGTATGCAATAAGTTTTTATATTGTCAAGGACTAATCAGGGCTTCTGTAGCAGGATCTTCTGCGTTCATCCCTGCCCAGTATCCTCACTGGAGAAGCGTGGAAAAAGAAGGGGCTAATTCGTCCCTCGACAACCAGAAGCCATTTGCAGGCAAGGGCAGAGACCCGTAAGCGTGCGTGTCAGTGGCCCGGTCAATGCCAACGGGTACTTCCAAGTTGATCTCACCGTAGTGCGGCTTCAGCGATGCCACCCTATGTCCGGCGGCATCAATCCGTTCGCATTGGATCTACAACCAGGACATTCACGATTCTGCGGCTGAAAATAACTCAAGTCATATGACCCACCCGGATATTCTTGTATATTTGTGCATGTGTTGATAAATAGAATTAAGGTCATTTGAGCATCAAACAAGGCAAATTTTTCATCGACGAGAAGCAGTATGAACAACAATTGTCATACGGGGATGCGCTCTGTACGCCAATCGTGGTACCTGCGAACAGAATTGTTCGTGTTCGCCGCGATGTTGCTTACTGCCTGTGGGCCAACGCTTCAGGAAGTACGGACCCGGTTTGAAGACTCCGCCTTGTGCTGTAGCGGCTTTGACCAACTGCGCTATTTGCCGCTCGACACGGACTCGTCGCGAACATTCTCCATCGGATTGAACGACGAGGTATTTCCATTCGCCTCAGGGAAAAGCCCCGTCGCGGCATTCAAGTTTCCCCCGGTTAGCGAGCCGTTGCGGCTGACCGTTGAGAGCTATATGCAATCTTCGCCTAAGTCGCTGACTACCGAAGACCGCTATTTCTTTTTACCAACGATCACTCTCCTGGATTCAGGCCATGCCTTACTGCGAGCAAATGAATCGCAGTCCCGACGCGTGCTGTATGTTCCTTTGAATGAATTTGTGGCAACCGGTGGCCTGGGCTGGAAAATTGTCCTTGGGACCGACATTGATCCAGGCGACAGAGCACGCTATGCCCTCATCCACACGACCGACCGTCTCCTTGCCAGGACAGTAACTGTTCCGGCGCTACGTGCCGCAGGGGGCGAAGCGCGCATCGCTAGCGCGCCGATTGGCAGGCTACGAGTCCGCTTGAGGCCAGTGTCCGAGCTGCTCGACTCGGTGATGATTATCGAGCACAAGCCGGCCTACACGATATTTGTTGGCATCCCCGCAGGAAAGAAAGGCGAGGTGCTGGACGCCCTTCCCGCGAAAGAGCGCAGCACCTCACGGGTTGTTTCCTGGCCCGCTTTTCGGGTTGAAGCTTCGGCGCTTCTCAACTCGATGGTCCTTCACAATGATTATCCGCAAGTGGATCTGCGCAAGGGGGTGGTCGAGTTTCTGATGGCCCATCCGGGAGTTCCATTCGCGGTTACATGGAACGGCGGAATGGCGATCACCGCAGGCGACTACGCGTATTCGGAACGAGAACTGGAAGTGTTCCGTTCCGATAGTGTCACTTCTCAACGAATGTTGCCCAAGGATCGTCACGCAGACAGGCTCAATCCACTGAATCATCTCAATCTGATGCTCGGGTGGGACTGAGCGAGTGTGGCACTCTCACAAGTTGATAAAGGACTCTGAGCCATGCCCAGGATCCGATTTTGGGCGTGGCCAAGTCGCTTTTCATGAAGCGATAGAAATCTTTGAGACAAGGTTAGACTGAGAAATACTCGGAGATCATTTGCCGTGATGGTACCGGGCAAGTATCATCCCTCATTTCACACAGGAGTTTAACCATGATTGTGGGTCAACTAGCTGATCTAGCCAGCCAAAAATCCGTTCTACCGGCGGCCGTCGTACGTGCCATTGAAGCATTGCAGAAAGTGGATTTGATCAAGGCGGAACCCGGTCGCTATGAAGTCGAAGGCGACAAGCTGTTTTATCTGGTTCAGGACGTCGAACTACGCACGATGGACGAAAGCAGGACCGAAGCCCACAACAAGTATGCCGACATACAGATTCCGTTAAGCACCAGCGAACGCTATGGATTTTCCCTGCCGCAAGCGAACCTGGCGGCCACTGATGATCAACTTGAAGCTAAAGATCTGGCTTTCTACCCGGCACCGGCCAATGAGTCTTTCATTGACATCAATCCAGGCACCTATGTGGTTTTCCTGCCGAAAGAACTGCATCGTCCCTGCCTGGCCATCAAGGGCAAAGTCATGATTCGCAAGGCCGTGGTCAAGGTGCATGCCAGCCTCTTAGGTTTATAAAACCCTGTTGAAGCTCGACTAAAACAGACTGATCCAGTGCTTCAGTCCCCAGCAAAGCCTCCAGCCAATGGGGGCTTTGTTGTTTCTACGGTACTTGAAAATATGCACTGCATTCGCTATATTGCTAACTCGACTTAGCTTTTCATCGGGGCAATCATGCGCGACCAGGTATTCGTCGGAATTGATATTGGTTCGGCCAGCGTACGCGCCGGTATTTTTGATCTGGCCGGCCAGCGCCTGGCGTTCGCCGTACGACCGATTCAGCAGTTTCATCCGCGCCCGCTTTTTGTTGAACAGTCCTCGGCCGACATCTGGGCACAAACCTGTGCGGCGGTACGTGAAGCGGTTGGTACGTCCGGAATAGATCCTGCCAGAATTGCAGCCATCGGGGTCGATGCAACGTGTTCGCTGGTCGCTGTCGGCAACAAGAGCGAACCGGTTTCCGTGGCCGAGAACGGCGATCCCGCGCACGACATCATCATGTGGATGGATCACCGTGCGGCAGAGCAGACTGCGGCCATCAATGCGACCGGGGACGAAGCGCTGGCTTACGTGGGTGGCGAAGTCAGCATCGAAATGGAACTCCCGAAAGTGCTGTGGCTCAAGCAGAACTTCCCCGAGCGTTATGCCGCGACATGGCGTTTTTTTGACCTCGCCGATTATCTGGTCTGGCGGGCAAGCGAAGCGGATGT
>CAIVZW010000800.1 GCA_903910495.1 uncultured beta proteobacterium | reverse complement strand
TGGGTGCTGTTTGGGATTGCTTTCATCGTAGGTCTTTCTCATCACCAGATAGAGTTCCGATAGTCTTTGGAGCAATCTCGAGAATCAATCTGCGACGGACCAAGGTTTTGTGAGAGCGGCGAAACCCGCCCGGGTTTCGCCGCTCCAGCTTGAAAGCTTAGAACCAGTACTGATACCTCAGCGCCAGACCATAGGCATCGTCACCCGGATTGATCGTGTAGTTGGCCACCGAGCCGACGCCCAATTCCGGGTCGCATCGCTCTCGGATAAAAGCAAATTGCAGTACTCGTAATGCAATACGCCAGGCGGTTTGCTAGCATTCATTTATGCACCGAGTCCGCCCAATCTTCCCAACTGCCGTTTCACGATTGATTCAACTCAGTGGGGCGGTTGTTTTATTGTTTTGGTTGACGCTGTCGAATCCTGCGATGGCAGATGCCCGCGAAGTCCGAGTTGGCATCTACGAAAACCCTCCCAAGATCACCCTCAGTGTCGATCAGCGCCCAAGCGGGATTTTCGGCGATCTTCTTGGCGAGATTGCACGACAGGAGAAATGGACGCTTCGAGCCGTGCCATGCGAATGGCAGGAGTGCTTGAAGGCCTTGGAAGCTAAGCAAATCGACTTACTCCCTGATGTGGCCTTAACTGCGGAGAGATCCCGCAAATATGGCTTTCACGCGGTGCCTGCCCTGAACAGCTGGTCGGCAGTCTATGTACGCAAGGAAACGCATATCGAATCGGTACTGGATCTCAAAAACAAGAGGGTCGCGGTACTCAACGGATCAGTTCAGGATGAATATTTACGGAAACTGCTTGAGGATTTTGGTGTGTCCGCTGTATTCGTACCAGTGCACTCCTACGCTGAGGGATTCACCTTGGTCTCGGAAGGAAAGGCCGACATGGTCGCCGCCAATAAGCACTTCGGTGAAGAAAACGCCGATCGATATCACCTTACATCCTCATCTCTGTTGTTCCAGCCGTCACGACTCTACTTTGCAGCACCCGCAGGTGCTAATGCCGACCTGCTTGCGGCAATTGATCGTCATCTGGAAGCTTGGAAGTCATCTGAGAATTCGCCGTATTTCTCAATCCTCAAAAAATGGATAGCCGAACCAGCCTCTATGGCACTTCCCTCGTGGGTGATATGGGTACTCGGGGGGTTGACCACCAGTGTTGTGGCAGTCTTGGCGGTTGCTCAGGTGTTGCGTCGACTAGTGCGCGAGCGGACCGAAAACTTGCGCGAATCGCATCTGCTGTTGCAGACCATCATCGACAACCTGCCGATGCGGGTGTTCTGGAAGGATCGCGAACTGCGTTACCTCGGCTGCAACCCTCGCTTTGCGAAGGATGCCGGCAAGCATCTTCCCGAGGAGTTGCTAGGCAAGGACGACCATGAGATGGGCTGGGCCGCTCAGGCCGATCTATATCGTGCGGATGACCGGCGGGTGATGGATTCAGGTCAGTCGACATTGAATTACGAGGAGCCGCAGACTACGCCCGATGGCAAAACAATCTGGTTGCGCACCTCGAAAGTCCCGTTGCGCAATTCTGCTGGGGAAACCATCGGTGTGCTCGGCATTTACGACGACATCACCGCTCAGAAGCAGGTTGAGGACGAGCTGACCCGTCACCGCGAACATCTCGAACAACTCGTCGAGCAGCGCACAGCAGAACTCAATTCTGCCAAGGAGATCGCCGAAACCGCGAGTATTGCCAAGAGTGCCTTCCTCGCCAACATGAGCCATGAGATCCGCACGCCCTTGAATGCCATCATCGGCATGCCTCATATCCTGCGACGTTCTGGTCTCACTCCTCAGCAGTCAGAGAAACTAGCGCGGATCGAATTGGCTGGGCAGCACCTGCTCGACACTATCAACGCGGTCCTTGATCTATCCAAGATCGAAGCCGGCAAGTTCGAACTGGAGGACACTCTCATTCCCATTGAAGAGGTCGTCCAGACAGTCATCAGTATGGTGAGTGGCAATGCCCAGGCAAAGGGATTGCACCTGAACGTCAAGCTTTCCTCCCTGCCTGAGGGATTGATGGGTGACCGCACCCGCCTGCAACAAGCACTGCTCAACTACCTGTCCAACGCCGTCAAATTCACCGAGCATGGCAGCATCACGGTTGAGGTTGAGCAAGATGACGAC
>CAIVZW010000799.1 GCA_903910495.1 uncultured beta proteobacterium | reverse complement strand
CGATGCGCTACTAGAATTAGTTGCAAATGGCAAGGGTGACACAACATCTAGTAGTTCTCATGTGACTGTCGACTTTCTACTTGGCGATGGTTTTCGAGGCAAGTTCGTAAGTCTCGTCAGCCTCTGAATACGGATTGAGATGGAATTAAGCGGATTACAGGATCAAGGAAATACCATCTACTCATCGAGCTCACCGGTCTCATCCGGTCTTGCTAAGAAATTCGTTCCCTCTGCATTTTCAGTCGCTGCATTGTTTGCAGCCCAGTCTTTTATCCCCCTCGCTGCGTTCCGGTGTGCATTGTTCAGCCGTCAGGCTGATCGATTTGTCATACGTTGCGCCCGCATGGCGAACCCTGTGATCGCGCTCAGTCGGTATGCATGGGGTTCGGGGGCTTCTCGTTATTCGGCACGAACCGCCGATCAAGGATTCAATAAGCGCATTGTTGATGCGTCCATTGAATGGTCCGGTTTCACGGATCGTTTTTTGCAGTACTCTAGCTAGAAGTTTTCCTTGAAATCAGAGATGGAGGTTGACATGGCAACAAGTGCGAAGAAACCTGCGGTGGCTGCGAAGCCGGCCGCCAAGAAGCCCGTAGCGAAGAAGGTTGCTGCGAAGCCCGTAGCGAAGAAGGCTGTTGCGAAGCCCGTAGCGAAGAAGGTTGCTGCAAAGCCGGTAGCGAAGAAGGTTGCGGCAAAACCGGTAGCGAAGAAGGTTGCTGCAAAACCGGTAGCGAAGAAGGCTGCGGCAAAACCGGTAGCGAAGAAGGCTGCTGCAAAACCGGTAGCGAAAAAGGCTGCGGCAAAACCGGTAGCGAAAAAGGCTGCGGCAAAACCGGTAGCGAAGAAGGCTGCGGCAAAACCGGTAGCGAAAAAGGTTGCGGCAAAACCGGTAGCGAAAAAGGTTGCGGCAAAACCGGTAGCGAAAAAGGTTGCGGCAAAACCGGTAGCGAAGAAGGTTGCGGCCAAGCCGGTAGCCAAAAAGGTTGCTGCAAAGCCGGTCGTAAAAAAAGCGGCTCCAGCGCCTCAGGCTCCAGCACCGGCGGCGGCTGCTCCGTCAACGGCCGCAACTCCGGGTCTCAAGTCAGCACTCAATCCGACGGGTGCCTGGCCGTTCCCGACGGGTTCGCGCCCGAAGTAAGTTCGGCATTGCAGGGTGGGGCCAGTTTTCGCCCCACCCGCTTTTGCTCTGCCTGAGGCGTAACGTTTGTTACGCCTCTTTTCTTTCGCTGTGCATGATTTCCTGTGTCAGTCGAGATATCGGCGAATGCGATCCATGGCTTCGCTCAGCCGTTCGATCCCGGTGGTATAGGCAAAGCGCAGATGGGATTGTGCTGCGTGGCGGCCAAAGTCCACTCCCGGTGTGACGGCAACACCAACCGTTTCCAGCAAGCGATGAGCGAACGGGTAGCTGTCCGGAGTCAGCGCGCTGCAGTCGGCATAGGCATAGAACGCTCCTTCCGGTTTCGCGCTCAGGCGGAAACCCATCGCTTCGAGTTCAGGGACGATAAAATCCCGTCGTCGGCCAAACTCGGCGCGCCGGTTTTCAAGGATGGCTAAGGTTTCCGGATAGAAAGCGGCCAGTGCGGCGTGCTGAGCCGGAGTCGATGGCGCGATGAAAAGATTCTGCGCGAGTTTCTCGATATCGCGCACGAAACGTTCCGGAACGACCAGCCAGCCGAGTCGCCACCCCGTCATGTTGAAATACTTCGAGAAACTCTGCACGACAAAGATGTCGTCACCGAATTGCAGTGCCGTTGATGCCTCACGCCCGTAGGTCAGTCCTTGATAGATTTCATCGACAATCAGTTGGCCGCCCTTGCCCCGGACAAAAGCGGCAATGGCCGCCAGTGCCTCGTCGTCAAGCAGGGTCCCCGTGGGGTTGGCTGGCGAGGCGAAAAGTGCGCCCGCCGTGCGCTCGTTCCAGTGTTGTTCGAGATCGGCGAGGGTCGGCTGAAAGCCGCTTTCGGCACTCACGGGGATACCGACGGGGATACCCTCGAAACTGCGCACGAAGTTGCTGTTGCATGGATAGCCTGGGTCGGTGAGCAGCCATTCGCTACCGGGTTCGGCAAGACAGGCAAGGGCGAGCAAGAGGGCGCCGGAGGCCCCGGCAGTGACCACGATGCGCGAGGCAGGGATGACTGCCCTGTAGCGCGTTTTATAGAAATCCGCAATGGCTTGCCGAAGTTCGGGCAAGCCAAGTGCTGGCGTGTAGAACACGCGACCGGTGGCAATGTGCGCCTGCGCCGCGGCGATGATCGGTTCGGGCGTCGGGAAGTCCGGTTCGCCGACTTCCATGTGAATGATGTCCCGGCCTTCGGCTTCAAGTGCCCTGGCCCGAGCCAGCAACTCCATGACATGGAAGGGAGCGATACGTGCAAGGCGGCTGGCTGGAAAATTTGGCATGGTCGAGTGACGAAAGTGTCTGCAGGAAAGTCGGAGTTTACTCACAAGTCAGGAGTCAGGCGAAAAAAAGCCGCCCGAAGGCGGCTTTCGTGATGAGGAAATCAGCTTAGGCTTTGAACTTCGCTTCAAAATCGTCGCGGATGGCGGCCAACTTGGCGGGCAGTTTGGCGCCCATCTTGCCGAACCATTCCTTGACGCCTTCGAGTTCGCCGAGCCAGGTTTGCTTGTCGAGGCTGGTGACGTTGGCGAACTGCTCCTTGGAGAAGTTGGCACCGCTCCACTCCATGTCCTCGTAGTTGGGGATCGTGCCAAGGACGGTTTGCTTGCCGGCAACTTTGCCTTCGCAACGCTCGATGATCCACTTGAGCACACGGGCGTTGTCGCCGAAACCGGGCCAGGCGAAACCGCCCTTTTCGTCGGTGCGGAACCAGTTGACCATGAAGATCGGCACTGGCTTGTCGGTAACGGTACCCATCTTCAGCCAGTGGCTGTAGTAGTCGGCCATGTTGTAGCCGCAGAACGGCAGCATGGCGAACGGGTCGCGACGGACAACACCCTGCTGGCCGAAAGCGGCAGCGGTCGTTTCCGAGCCGAGCGTGGCTGCGGCATAGACGCCGTGTTCCCAGTCAGCGGTCTGGCAAACCAGCGGCACGGTCGACGCGCGACGACCACCGAACAGGAAGGCTGAGATCGGTACGCCGTCGGCGTTCGACCAGTCCTTGTCGATACAGGGGCATTGCGATGCCGGCGCCGTGAAACGCGAGTTCGGGTGCGCGGCCTTGGTGCCCTTTTCCTTGGCGATTTCAGGCGTCCAGTCGTTGCCCTGCCAGTCGATGGCATGCGCCGGTGCCGGGCCCATGCCTTCCCACCATACGTCGCCGTCGTCGGTCAGCGCGACGTTGGTGAAGATGGTGTTCTCGGCGAGAGAAGCCATGGCGTTGAAGTTGGTCTTGTCGTTGGTGCCCGGCGCGACGCCGAAGAAGCCGGCTTCCGGGTTGATCGCGTAGAGGCGGGTGACGCCGTTCTTGTCCTTGCGCGGCTTGATCCAGGCGATGTCGTCACCGATGGTGGTGATCTTCCAACCCTTCAGTTCCTTCGGTGGAACGAGCATGGCGAAGTTGGTCTTGCCGCAGGCCGACGGGAAGGCGGCAGCGACGTAGTGCTTGTCACCGGCCGGCGATTCGACGCCGAGGATCAGCATGTGCTCGGCCAGCCAGCCGTCGTCATGTGCCATGTTGGAAGCGATACGCAGGGCCAGACATTTCTTGCCGAGCAGGGCGTTGCCACCGTAACCCGAACCATACGACCAGATTTCACGGGTTTCGGGATAATGAACGATGTACTTGGTGGTCGGGTTGCACGGCCACTTCGGATCCTTGGTTCCGGCTTCCTTCGGTGCGCCGATCGAATGCACGCAAGGCACATACACGCCGTTGGTGCCGAGCACAGGGAATACGTCCTTGCCCAGGCGGGTCATGATGCGCATGTTGACCACAACGTAGGCACTGTCGGTAATCTCGATACCGATCTGGGCAATCGGGGAGCCGATCGGGCCCATCGAGAACGGAATGACGTACATGGTGCGGCCCTTCATGCAGCCCTTGAACAGGCCGCCGAGAAGTTCGCGCATCTTGGCCGGGTCTTCCCAGTTGTTGGTGGGGCCGGCGTCGTCCTTATTCTTGGAACAGATGTAGGTGCGGTCTTCAACGCGGGCGACGTCCGACGGATCGGAGTGGGCGAGGAAAGAATTCTTGCGTTTTTTCAGTTTGGTAAAGGTTCCGGCTTCAACCAGTTCGTTACACAGGCGGTCATACTCAGCTTGCGATCCGTCGGCCCAGACGACGCGATCCGGCGTCACCAGCGCGGCGATTTCGGCGACCCATTTCTTGAGGCCTTCGTGCTTGACGTAATCAGGGGCGTTGATTGATACAGATAGACTCATGGCAATACTCTCTTTAATGGACAGTGGGAAAAACGGAAGAGCCGCGCTGCGGCACATTGAGAAATAGCCCCATAGAAGCGCTAAGCCTGGGAAGGCCGGCGGGCTCCGTGAAGGGAGTGGTGTAGGTTGCGTCAGGAGAATAACTTGTCCAGCGCAAGGGTGATGGTTCAGTCATACTCAAGTTGGATGCTACCAAATTCTGGCACTCTAAATCATACCACAGCTGAATTCGGCAGGGCGCCCGGAGAAGCGTTTTAGATACTGTTTTTTTACTACCCTGCTGACCACTAATCCAGCTATGATTCGGCGCGCAATGAGTTGACAGGCATTGGAAGTTATTCGCAAGGAAGTTTGAATTTTCTTGACGGATGCCCGTGGTTTATGTTGTTTCTCATGTAGTTGCGCTATCTGATTATTTTTATTGATTT
>CAIVZW010000798.1 GCA_903910495.1 uncultured beta proteobacterium | reverse complement strand
TCCGCCTGCGTCACTTCCTTCACGTCTGATTTCGCTGCCGTCCTTCAGTTGAACGATCAGACGCTCACCTTCCAGCACCGCTGAACCCAGGGTGCCGGCAATATCGATCCGTTCCGGGAATCCGGGATAGGCGAGATTGGTCGCGTCGATGACGCCGGAAGCTCCATTGGCCCAGCGAACCGCAGCGACCACACGGTCTTCGGTATCAATCTTGCGCAGGCCACTGTTATCAACCATCGCCATAACGGCCTTTGGTATCCCGACCAGATGCAGCACCAAGTCAAGCGTGTGAATGGCCTGGGTCAACAAGACTCCGCCTCCGTCACGATTGTTCATGCCGCGCCCTGGCTGTGCAAAGTACTCCTGCGAACGCCACCATCTGACCAATGCAGATGCGGACAGTATTTCGCCCAGAGTCCCCTGTTGCATCAGCGCGCTGAGTTCCAGAGAAGCCGGCCGGAAACGATGCTGGAAAACCACACCAAAGGCAATTCCCGCTCCCTCGCAGCAATCGACCAGTCCGACAGCACGCTCCACATTGACGTCAAGAGGCTTTTCCAGCAATACGTGTTTACCCGCTGCAGCAGACCGGCGAACCAGTTCATCGTGGGTCCATGGCGGGGTCAGAATAATAACCGTATCGATTGAATCGTTGTCGAAGATTGTATCCAGTGAGTCAACCACAGGGAATGGGTAGCTGGCAGCAAACTGCTGTCGGCGTTGTGCAGAAGGCGCATAGGCGGCGGCGACCTCGACACTGTCACGCAGGTCGAGCAGACTGGCGGCGTGCGGTTTGACGGCCATGCCCAGGCCGATTAACGCCACTCGATGTTTTTTCATAGGGTTCTCCAGGAAATTAAACTGTTGGTTCATACACCATGCCATCCAAGGGAAGCCAGGCCCTTGACCAGCACTGCGTTGGCAACCGATAACACCATTGATTTATGCGCCGTATGCCCGGTTGAGGCCGGTTTATTCGTCAGCATTGGCGGCGGAGAAATCGAGATTCGAGAACTCCCGCCGGTTCGCTAATTCGTCAACACGATAGACCGCATGGATAGAAAAATTAAGGAACCCGGCAGCGAAATACAAGATACGCTTAGAACTGTCCGAGGTCGGCACACATTCTAATTCTCTGTGCGTGTCTTTCCATAATAAGAAATTATTATATTGAATCGGTTCAATACATCTGTCAATACTGGTTTAAAATTATTTAAGGTCTGTGGAGTCATCTTGCGCGTGCTTTCAGACTTCCACTTTCCATAAAATTGCTAATGCGTGTGCATGAGCAGTTGCAGAAAACCGGCGAAAAAAAGCTCGTCCGTTTCTTCTTGAAGCATCCTTCCAAAGCCAATAATTATGACTTAAGAATAAATAGACAGGGGTCAGATATGGTCGGGGCTGACGGATGGCCCTTCCACCGTGACGGTGACTCTCTGATGTTCGGCGTCAGCATAAAGAATCATCGATCGGGATTTGAAATCCACGACACGAACGACATCGGACCATCCCCGCGCATCAGGAAAAAGTTTTGTCAGACGATTAGGCAGGCGCCGGATCGCTTTCTCGTCGATCCGGTTGCCTTCCATCTTGGGGAAAAGTGCGAAATACAACATGTCGGATTCGATAAGTTCGTTGATGAAGTGCGTGCCGAGAGAGACATCCGGAACCAGGCTGTCGTGCATGGCGACGATCTCGCACAATGCCTTGACATTGTTGATGTCAGCAAAAGCGACAGGGATACCAAGCCATATATCTCTTGAACCCCAGCGACCTGGGCCGAGCAAAAGTAGCGTGCGCCCAGCGCTGGCGCGGTTGATCCTGCCGATGATCCGTGTAATGGCCAGCCGGTCGGCCTGACCCAGTTGCCCATACAGGGAAGGGCTGACATAGACGATGCGGTCAGGCCGGATTACCCGGCTGGGGCCGATGACGGCGCCCTGCGCGGCAACGAGTCGTGGCACATAGTCCGGCGGTTCTGCTCTGACGACACCCTCGGCGCTGCGCACCTGCATTGGGCGGCATTGCAGCAGGTTGATTCGATAGCCGCCGTCGGGCAGGACGTTGAGTGAGAACTCAATCTCCACCGGATGCCGGTAGGCGGCCTGCAGACCACCAAGCAGCGTACTCATGTTGCTAACGAATGTCGTATTCTTGAGCAGGCCGTCGAAGGTCAGGAAGGCCGGGTGGTCCGGATGCTCGCGGCTTGTGAACAGGTCGAGCGGGAAATCCCCTTCCCCATCTGTCAGTTCGGCAAAAGGGCCGGTAATCACCTTGTTGCCCTCCAGATCGAGCGCATCCATCCGGCGCTGTGCCCGGCGGGCAATCGCCCCGAAGTTCGTCTCCGGCCGCAGTTCCGGTTCGTTGAGCGCAATCAGCCGGGTGTAGTCGTCGTCTGTGCGATCGACGGCACGCGTACCGAGACCGGCCACCAGACGAACGACGCCGGCCTGCATGTCAATGCGCGGATTCCAGCGATAAGGGTTGAACGACAGCCCTACGCCCGCAGCGTGCGGATGGAAATAGCGATGGCCCGCTGTGCCCGAGACGCGCATGATCAGCAAAGCCATCTGCTCGTGCGAGTCGAGCAGTCCGCGGCGCTGGCGGTAGCTCAGCGCCTTTTCGCCGAGCGT
This sequence comes from uncultured beta proteobacterium, assembly GCA_903910495.1. The sequence goes on along the minus strand of CAIVZW010000798.1, from coordinate 507 downwards.
ACTGGCGTAGACTTGACGCACTGCGTTCAGGAGGTCAGCCAGCCGTTTCTCGCGCGGACCCCGGTTGGCGCAGAATACGCTCTCGTACTGGCCGGCAAAGGCGTTGCCAAACTGGTCCTCGAGCCGTGAGCTGGAGCGCACGATGAATGGCCACTCGCCGAAGTAATCGAGCATGCCCTCAAACTGCTGCAGGGTCGATGCGGTAAGAGTTCCCTGCATGATACGCGCGTGGGCCTCGTCGATCTGTTGCAGAAAAGTGGCAGGATCGCGCTGCTGGCGGCGGATCCACCACAAACCATTGCGCACAAGAAAAGTATCAAAAACCTCGGTACCGACGAAGAACGAATCGTGCGCCTCAAGTTGCACATGCAATGCCGGTGCATCGCGCCGCAGGATGGCGCGCGCCAGCAGCATGCCTAGCGCCTTGCCACCGATGCTGCCGATCCCGATCATGCGGTCACGTATGGCGAGCAGATCGTCAAGGTGAAGGTATTGCCGGATCAGTGG
>CAIVZW010000797.1 GCA_903910495.1 uncultured beta proteobacterium | reverse complement strand
TGCGTATTTCGCGCCATCGTGACCGGTGATTTCGCCGGATCGTGACCGGCGTTTCGCGGCATCGTGACCGCGATTTCGCGCTGAACGTGACCGATGAGGATGATGTTGCATGAATAGTTGAAGGTACCCTCGACGCTTTTTGAAAGCGATCGGTGATGCCTCGAGAAAGACTATCCATGCGCAAGATAAGAGACGTACTGCGTTACCGCCACAGCACCGGGCTCAGCCTGGACGCGATTGCCCGCGCACTGAATCTCTCCAAAGGCGTTGTTGCCAAATACATTCGGCTGGCCGCTGCCGCTGGATTGACTTGGCCGCTGCCTGATGACCTCGATGATTCCGGATTGGAGAAGCTACTCTACCGGCAGGCAGTTGCCCGCGAGCCGACCTACGCAGAACCCGACTACGCGCTGGTTCATCAGGAACTGAAGAAGAAAGGCGTCACCCTGACGCTGCTCTGGGAAGAGTATCTGCAAGCGGTCGGCGGGCGCGGTTACCAATACACCGCCTTCTGCACCCGTTACAAGGACTGGACAGGCCAGCTGAAACGCTCCATGCGGCAGATCCACCGCGCCGGAGAGAAACTGTTCGCCGACTATGCCGGTCCGATGGTGCCGATCATTGATACGGTCACCGGCGAGATCCGGCCGGCCAGTATCTTCGTTGCCGTGCTCGGCGCATCAAGCTATACCTTTGCCTGCGCGACGACGGGGCAAACACAGAACGACTGGCTCACCGGTATCGGCCGCGCCCTGACGTTCATCGGTGGGGTCCCCGCCCTGATCGTTCCCGACAATCCCCGTGCCCTTGTTGCGGTGGCCGATCGCTACGAACCGGCGCTCAATCGGGCCACCACCGAATTCGCCGATCACTACGGTACGGTGATCCTGCCTGCCCGACCACGAAAGCCGCAGGACAAGGCCAAGGTAGAAGTCGGCGTTCAGGTAGTCGAACGCTGGATATTGGCCCGGCTTCGCCATCGGCGCTTCTTCTCGGTCGCCGAGCTCGATGCCGCCGTGGCGGCGCTGTTACCACCCCTCAATACCCGTCCGTTCAAGAAACTCACTGGTTGCCGCAAGGACGCCTTCGCGTTGCTTGACGCCCCTTACTTACGCCCACTGCCGGCGTCGTTGTTCGTACTGGCCGACTGGAAGAAGGCCCGCGTCAATATCGATTACCACGTCGAATTCGACGACAACTATTACAGCGTGCCGCATGCCCTCGTCCGCCAGGAAGTGGAGCTGCGGATCACGACAAGTTGCATCGAAGTGCTGGCCAAGAACCGGCGCGTCGCCAGTCATGGCCGCAGTTATCGTAAAGGCCACTACGCGACCGTCTCCGAACACATGCCTGCCGCCCATCGTGCCCACGCTGACTGGTCTCCGGGAAAACTCCTGACCTGGGCGGCCTCGGTCGGACCCTCGACGGCTGAACTTACCAAGCGACTGCTCATCGAGAAGGCGCATCCCGAACAGGGCTATCGCGCCTGCCTGGGCCTGATGCGTCTGACCCGCAACCATGGCCGTACTCGGATGGAAGCGGCGTGTGAGCGGGCCCTGGCCGTCGGTGCGCACCGCTACCGTTCAGTCGCTTCAATTCTCGAGAAGGGGCTCGATCGCCAGCCTCTCGTACTCCAACAAGCCGAACTGGCTTTGCCGGACCACGCCAATCTGCGTGGCCCGGGTTATTACCACTGACCCTGAAAGGAAATCCGATGTTGACTCAACAAACCCTACACACCCTGAAAGCCCTACGCCTGCCGGGTATGGCGACAGCCTTCGAAGAGCAGCAGACGAACGCGGCGGTGGCCAGTCTATCGTTCGATGACCGCTTCGGCCTGCTGGTGGACCGTGAGCAGACTTGGCGGGAGAATCGCCGTCTGACCCGCCTCTTGCGCGAGGCAAAACTGAAATCCTCGCAGGCGTGCGTCGAGGACATCCGCTATGGCGGCGGACGGAAACTGGACAAGTCACTGATGGCGCAACTCGCGTCGTGCCAGTGGATTCGCCACCATCAGAATCTGGTCCTGACCGGCGCCACCGGCTGCGGCAAGACCTGGCTGGCGTGTGCCTTCGGCAATGCCGCGTGTCGGCAAGGACTGTCGGTGATCTATGTGCGCACACCGCGATTGTTCGAGGAGTTGCGTATAGCTCACGGCGACGGCAGCTTCGGCAAACGCCTGTCGGCACTGGCCAAGACCGATCTGCTGATTCTCGACGATTGGGGCTTGGCTCCGCTCAATCAGGCCGAGCGCAACGATCTGCTCGAGGTGATCGATGACCGGGTCGGGACGCGTGCCACCCTGATCACCAGCCAGTTGCCGACGGAACATTGGCATGCCTACCTCAATGATCCAACGCTTGCCGATGCGATTCTGGATCGGGTGTTGCATGCGGCGCATAAGATGGCGCTGACTGGGGAATCGCTACGTCAGCAGGAGAACCCCTCAACATGACCCGCTTTTGCGCTAAACACGGGTTATCCACCGCGCCGCTCGCCTCCCGCTTGATAAATCAGCGGGCGGCGGCACCGTGGATAACCCTGCCTCGCCGATTTCGCGCCATCGTGACCGCAATTTCGTCGGGATCGTGACCGTTTGAGGTAACATTAACCTTTACCCATGCAGCATCTCTTCTTCGGTCACGATGCCGCGAAATCACCGGTCACGTTCCGCGAAATGCGCATGGGGATCGACCTGAATCGTGAATCGGCACCCGATGCCACCACGCTACTGAACTTCCGGCACCTGCTTGAAAGCCATCAACTCACTGAGTCCATCTTCAACACCATCAATGGACATCTG
>CAIVZW010000796.1 GCA_903910495.1 uncultured beta proteobacterium | reverse complement strand
TGATCTGGTATCCCTACCGCATTTTGCGCGACGCCGGAATTGACGGCGTTGCGGCCTCGGTAGCGACCTATGCCGTGTCCATTGTGCTGGGATGCGTGTTTTTCCGGCACAAGCTGGCCGCTTTCGCGCCATCATGGACGCTGTTCTGGCTGACCCTCGCGGCCGGCGCCTGCAATCTGGGCTATGTTCTGGCCACGCTCAGCGGCGAAATCGTTCGCGTACTTCTGCTCTTTTACCTGGCGCCCTTATGGACCGTGTTGCTCTCGCGCCTGTTGCTTGGCGAGCGGCTGAACCGTTTTGGCGCCTTTGTCATCGCCCTCTCGCTCGCCGGCGCGGCGACCGTGCTCTGGCAGCCTCACGCCGGCTGGCCTGTCCCGCAGGACGCGGCTGACTGGCTTGGGCTGGGTGCGGGCCTGTCGTTTGCCCTGTTCAACGTGCTTTCCCGACAGGCCCAGGGCGTTAGCATCGAGATCAAGTCGATGGCGGCCTTCGTCGGTGTGCTTGTGCTTGGCGGCCTGCTCATGTTATTCGGAATCGGTACTCCGCGCCTGCCAACCATGCCATCCGCCTGGCTTCTGCTCGGCCTGATCGGTTTTGTGCTGGTACTGGCCAATCTCGTTGTTCAATACGGGCTGGCGCGTGTTCCTTCCAACCGCGCCATCGTCATCATGCTTTCTGAGGTGCTTGTTGCCGCCCTGTCGTCGTGGCTGCTTGCCGACGAAGCGATTGGCCTGCGCGAATGGGTTGGCGGTCTGATGATCGTTGCCGCCAGCGTTTTTTCGGCGAAGATGGAGAGCGTGAAGACGCTTGAGCTCTGAACATGAAGGCTCTTGTGGTGGCTTGCCAGATACATTTGCTTACACTTCGGAAAACGATTGACACATACTTTCAGGGCCGGACGTCTACACTCGCTAACTGAGGCGACAAGGATCATCCACTTGCGTACGGTTTTGCCGTGTAGCCTTGATTTGCCCGGGGTAGAATGAAGGCTGGAGTTTCCATCATGAATGCAATCAAATCAGTCAAGTGCTTCCTGCTGTTGGCGCTGCTTGCCACATCGGGCATCGGCAGTGCCTGGGCCGAACGGGGTCATGGCCACGGGTCGGTGCGTTTCGGCGTGATGATCGGTCCTGTCTGGAATCCCTGGCATCACCCGTCACCCTACTATTATCCTTCGCCCTACTATTACCCGCCTTATCCGCCGGTCGTGATCGAACGTTCGCCTCCGGTTTACATCGAGCAGTCACCCCCTCCGTCCGCTCCGGCAGCACAGTCCGCGCAAAGCGGCTACTGGTATTACTGCAATTCGACCAAGGCCTACTATCCCTATGTCAATGAGTGCCCCGGCGGCTGGCAGAAGGTCTTGCCGCAACCCCCGAGCCAACCCTGATGCCGGAAAGGGGTGTGATATGAAAACGCGCACTGCATTGATTGTCCTGTTGTCGATGGCCATACTTGGCGGCTGTGCCACTGTGCCAAGTGGTCCGAGCCTGCTCGCCTTGCCCGGGACAGGCAGGACTTTCGACGAGTTTCGCGCCAGCGACGGATACTGCAGGCACCAGGCCTCCCGACTCGTCAGTGGGCAGGCCAACGATACGGTCGTACGCAGTGCAGTCGTCGGGACGGCTGTGGGTGCACTGGCCGGTGCAGCCATCGGCGGGCAGCAGGGCGCCGGCGTCGGTGCGGGTGCGGGGCTGATCGTCGGCAGTGTTGCCGGCGCTGAATCAGGCCGGAGCTACGGCTACGGAGCCCAGCGCAGGTACGACGATACGTATGTTCAGTGCATGTAC
>CAIVZW010000795.1 GCA_903910495.1 uncultured beta proteobacterium | reverse complement strand
ACCTACGGTATCTGTCTCGGTCACCAGTTACTGGCTCTGGCTTCCGGCGCAAAGACGATCAAGATGAAGTTTGGTCATCATGGTGCCAACCACCCGGTCAAGGATCTCGACACCCAGCAGGTACTGATTACCAGTCAGAACCATGGGTTCGCGGTTGATCCAGGGTCCTTGCCGGCCAATCTGCGGACTACACACGTTTCACTGTTCGATGGATCCTTGCAGGGTCTGGCGCGTACCGACGTGCCGGCTTTTTCCTTTCAGGGGCACCCGGAAGCCAGCCCCGGCCCGCACGACGTGGCCTATTTGTTCGACCGGTTCATCAAGTTGATGCAAGACAACCGGGGAAGCGTGGCCCATGCCTAAGCGTACAGATCTTAAAAGCATTCTCATCATCGGCGCCGGCCCGATTGTTATCGGCCAGGCCTGCGAATTCGATTATTCAGGTGCGCAAGCCTGCAAGGCGCTGCGCGAGGAAGGTTTCCGGGTTGTTCTGGTCAATTCCAATCCGGCAACGATCATGACCGATCCGGAGATGGCCGATGTGACCTACATCGAGCCGATTACCTGGCAGGTTGTCGAAAAAATCATCGAAAAGGAGCGCCCTGACGCGCTGCTGCCGACCATGGGCGGACAGACGGCGCTTAATTGTGCGCTCGATCTGGCCCATCACGGCGTGCTTGAGAAATTTGGCGTCGAGATGATCGGTGCATCGAAAGAGGCCATCGATATGGCCGAGGACCGCGAGAAGTTCAAGGCGGCAATGACCCGCATTGGCCTCGGTTCGGCGCGTTCCGCCGTGGCGCATTCGATGGAGGAAGCACAGCAGGTGCAGGCGATGATCGGTTTTCCGGTGATCATCCGTCCGTCGTTTACGATGGGCGGGTCGGGCGGCGGCATCGCCTACAACCAGGAAGAATTTGTCGAAATCTGCAAGCGCGGTCTCGAAGCTAGCCCGACGCACGAGTTGCTGATCGAAGAATCGCTGATCGGCTGGAAAGAATTCGAGATGGAGGTGGTCCGCGACAAGAAGGACAACTGCATCATCGTCTGCTCGATCGAGAACCTCGATCCGATGGGCGTGCATACCGGCGACTCGATTACCGTTGCCCCGGCGCAGACGCTGACCGACAAGGAATACCAGATCATGCGCGACGCCTCGGTGGCGGTGCTGCGCGAGATCGGCGTCGATACCGGCGGTTCCAACGTACAGTTCGCCATCTGTCCGACTGACGGCCACATGATCGTCATCGAGATGAACCCGCGCGTTTCGCGTTCATCGGCACTGGCCTCGAAGGCCACCGGTTTCCCGATTGCCAAGGTAGCGGCCAAGCTGGCCGTGGGTTACACGCTTGATGAATTGGCCAACGACATCACCGGTGGCAAGACCCCGGCATCTTTTGAGCCGTCGATCGATTATGTCGTCACCAAGGTGCCGCGCTTCGCCTTCGAGAAATTCCCGACCGCCGATTCGCACCTGACCACGCAGATGAAGTCGGTCGGCGAAGTCATGGCCATCGGGCGCACCTTCCAGGAATCCTTCCAGAAGGCACTGCGCGGCCTTGAAGTGGGTGTCGATGGGATGAACCAGCGCACCACAGACCGCGAGGAGTTGGAGAAAGAACTCGGTGAGCCTGGGCCTGAACGCATCTGGTATGTCGGCGATGCCTTCGAGAATGGTTTTACGCTCGATGAAGTACATACCCTGACACACATCGACCCCTGGTTCCTTGCCCAGATCGAGGATATCGTCCGTGTCGAGATGAAACTCGACGACATGTCAATCGACGAACTCGATGCAGAAACGATGCGGGCACTCAAGCGCAAGGGTTTCTCCGATCGTCGTCTGGCCAAGCTGATGAAATCGAGCGAAGCCGAGGTGCGCGCACGCCGGCACGCCATGGGTGTCCGTCCTGTCTATAAGCGCGTTGATACCTGTGCTGCGGAGTTCTCGACCAGTACCGCCTACATGTACTCGACCTATGAGGATGAGTGCGAGTCGAAGCCGAGCGAGCGGAAAAAGATCATGGTGCTCGGCGGCGGCCCCAACCGCATCGGACAGGGCATCGAATTCGACTACTGTTGCGTTCATGCGGCGTTGGCGCTGCGTGAGGACGGCTATGAAACGATCATGGTCAATTGTAATCCGGAGACGGTGTCGACCGACTACGACACGTCGGACCGCCTCTATTTCGAGCCGCTGACGCTCGAAGACGTGCTCGAAATCGTCGCCATCGAAAAGCCGGTCGGGGTTATCGTGCAGTTCGGCGGCCAGACTCCGCTCAAACTGGCACGTGACCTCGAAGCCAACGGCGTGCCGATTATCGGCACCAGTCCGGACATGATAGACGCGGCGGAAGACCGCGAACGTTTCCAGAAGCTGCTGCATGATCTTGGTCTCAGGCAGCCGGCCAATCGTACTGCACGTACGGAACCCGATGCCTTGCGTCTGGCCGAGGAAATCGGTTACCCGCTGGTCGTTCGTCCGTCGTATGTGCTGGGAGGTCGAGCCATGGAAATCGTCCATGAGCCGCGCGACCTCGAGCGTTACATGCGCGAAGCGGTGAAGGTCTCGAATGACTCGCCGGTGTTGCTCGATCGCTTCCTCAACGATGCCATTGAAGTCGACGTTGATGCGTTGTCCGATGGCGAGGAAGTGATCATCGGCGGCGTCATGGAGCACATCGAGCAGGCGGGCGTGCATTCAGGCGACTCGGCCTGTTCACTGCCACCGTATTCACTGTCGCTTGAGGTTCAGGATGAACTGCGCCGGCAGACCAGGCTGATGGCCAGAGGGCTGAACGTTTGCGGGCTGATGAACGTGCAGTTTGCCATCCAGAACGACGTGGTTTATGTGCTGGAAGTGAATCCACGCGCTTCACGTACCGTGCCTTTCGTGTCCAAAGCCACCGGATTGCAGCTGGCGAAAATTGCCGCGCGCTGCATGGCCGGTCAGTCGCTGGCCAGCCAGGGGGTGACCAGGGAAATCATTCCGCCGTATTTCTCGGTCAAGGAAGCGGTCTTCCCGTTCAACAAGTTCCCGGGTGTGGATACGATTCTCGGGCCGGAAATGAAGTCGACCGGCGAGGTGATGGGTGTCGGCATGAGCTTTGAGGAGGCCTTCGTCAAGAGTCAGATGGCGGCCAGCGTGAAACTTCCCGCATCAGGCAAGGTTTTCATCAGCGTCAAGGATTCTGACAAGAGCAAGGTTGTAGAAATTGCCCGCGACCTGCACGAAGCCGGGTTCAGCATCCTCGCCACGCGGGGTACGGCGACGACGATTTTCGGGGCAGATATTCCCGTTGCCGTGGTCAACAAGGTTACCGAAGGTCGTCCGCACATCGTCGATATGATCAAGAACAAGGAAATATCGCTGATCATCAACACGGTGGACGAAAAACGTACGGCCATCAACGACTCCCGTTCAATCCGCACCTCCGGGCTGGCAGCAAGAGTGACGATGTACACGACGATATGGGGCGCTGAAGCAGCGGCCGAAGGTATAAAGAACCGCGGAGAGCTGGTGGTCTATTCGATCCAGGCTCTGCACGCACAACTGAGTTGAACAACCCAATAACCGCCGGCGTCAACCGTCTTGTACGGGCCGGGGGTTTTGCTTTGGTATTGAACACGATGAACAAGGTACCTCTAACGATTAATGGCGCTGAATGTCTCCGCGTCGAATTGCATCAACTGAAAACGGTGGATCGCCCCAGCGTGATAGCCTCGATTGCCGAAGCGCGTTCGCACGGCGACCTTTCGGAGAATGCCGAATACGATGCCGCCAAGGAACGTCAGTCCTTCGTTGAAGGCCGTATCAAGGAAGTCGAAGGCAAGTTGTCGAATGCCCAGATTATCGACCCCAGACTGCTCGATGCCGACGGTCGCTGTGTTTTCGGGGCGACTGTTGATCTGGAGGATCAGGATTCCGGTACGCAGGTCACCTACCAGATCGTTGGTGAGGATGAAGCCGACATCAAGGCCGGAAAGATTTCGGTCAATTCGCCGATTGCCCGCGCACTGATCGGCAAGTTTTCCGGTGACATTGCACAGGTACAGGCACCGGGCGGTTTGCGTGAATACGAAGTTCTGGATATCCGCTACGAATAATTACCCGGCCACGCCGCAGGGATCAGTTGCGGGTTCCGCCTTGAAAGCTGCGCTTGCTGCGGCGCGGTTCAGTACTGCGGCGACGGGACTTCGTGGCCGCGGATTCCGGAGCTGCCGGACGCCAGACCACGAGCAGTTTGCCGATGTGCTGCACCGGAGCGGCGCCGAGTTGCTCGCAAATAGCAGTCAGGTACTGTTCACGCACGTCCCGCTCGTCGCTGAAAACGCGAATCTTGATCAGTTCATGGCTTTCCAGGCTTCTGCTGATCTCTTGCAGGACGGATTCGGAAAGCCCGTTCTGGCTGATGGCGACAACAGGATTCAGGGCATGGGCACGGGCACGCAGGGCGCGTCGCTGGTCTGCGGTAATATCAAGCATTCAGTAAACCTTGGCAAAGGATGCATTTTACCGAGTTTTAGGCGATGAAACGAACCAGAACAAGTAATGCGTGGTTGCGCGAACACGTTAATGACCCTTACGTGCAACGCGCCAGGGCCGAGGGCTATCGATCACGAGCCTCGTTCAAACTCATGGAAATTGATGACCGTGATCACCTGATTCACTCCGGTGAGGTCGTAGTTGACCTCGGAGCAACACCCGGCGGCTGGTCACAGGTCGCCGCCAGGCGGATGAAAGGCAAGGGCCGGGTCATTGCGCTGGATCTGCTGGAGATGGATCCCCTGCATGGAGTTGACTTCATTCAGGGTGATTTCCGGGAAGAGAGCGTGCTGCAGAATCTTGAGGCCATGCTGGGCGGTGGGAAGGTAGGGCTTGTACTTTCCGATATGGCCCCCAATATGTCAGGTATCCTACTCTCCGATCAGGCGCGGGTGATGCATCTGGCCGAGTTAGGACTTGAGTTCTCCCGCAACTGGCTGAAACCGGAAGGCGCTTTTCTGGTCAAAGTTTTTCAGGGTTATGGTTTTGATGATTTCGTAAAGGAGATGCGGCAGGTCTTCAGGACTGTTTCATCACGCAAGCCGGAGGCTTCGCGGGATCGAAGCGCCGAGGTGTATCTGCTGGGTCGGGGTTTGAAAACCTGAATCCCGCCCGCCACCATGGGCTTGTTCTGCCTGAATTGCCCAAGAAGAGTTAGAATCAAATCTTTCTGATATTTTTATCCTTCAGGATCCTCCTGGAGAGCAACGAGGAAGAGGTAAAGCATTGAATAACATGTTCAAGAATATGGCTGTGTGGCTGGTTATTGGTCTGGTACTGATGACGGTCTTCAACCAGTTCAATACCCGTCAGGTTACTCAGCCCTCGATGGAATACTCGCAGTTCATGGAAGAAGTCGGACGGGGCTCGATCTCGAAGGTGGTGATCGAAGGGCGAGTGCTCAAAGCGACGACGAGTGATGGGCGGAAGCTGACTTCCTATGCGCCGCCGGATCTGTGGATGGTTTCTGATCTGCTCAAGCATGGCGTCAAGGTTGAAGCCAAGCCCGATGAAGAGCAGTCCTTCCTGATGAACCTCTTCGTCAGCTGGTTCCCGATGCTGTTGCTGATCGGCGTCTGGGTATTCTTCATGCGCCAGATGCAGGGCGGTGGCCGTGGTGGCGCGTTCTCTTTCGGCAAGAGCAAGGCGCGCTTGCTTGACGAGTCGACCAACAGCATTACCTTTGCCGATGTTGCCGGTTGCGACGAGGCGAAGGAAGAAGTCTCCGAACTGGTCGATTTCCTGCGTGATCCTTCAAAATTCCAGAAGCTGGGTGGGCGCATTCCGAAAGGCGTGCTGCTCGTCGGTAATCCGGGTACCGGTAAAACCTTGCTGGCCAAGGCGATTGCCGGCGAAGCCAAGGTGCCTTTCTTCTCGATCTCAGGTTCCGATTTCGTTGAGATGTTCGTCGGTGTCGGCGCGGCGCGGGTGCGTGACATGTTTGAGAATGCCAAGAAGCATGCGCCGTGCATTGTTTTCATCGATGAACTCGATGCCGTTGGTCGCCAGCGTGGTGCCGGTCTGGGCGGCGGTAACGACGAGCGCGAGCAGACTTTGAACCAGATGCTGGTCGAAATGGACGGCTTTGAGGCCAGTGGCGGTGTAATTGTGATTGCCGCGACCAACCGCCCCGATGTGCTTGATCCGGCGCTGATGCGTCCGGGTCGTTTCGACCGCCAGGTGGTGGTGCCCTTGCCGGATATTCGAGGTCGCGAGCAGATCCTCATCGTGCACATGCGCAAAGTGCCGCTCTCGCCTGATGTCAAAGCGGATATCCTGGCGCGCGGGACACCGGGAATGTCGGGTGCCGACCTTGCCAATCTGGTCAATGAAGCGGCCTTGTTTGCCGCGCGTGCCAGCAAGCGTCTGGTCGACATGGAAGATTTCGAGAAGGCCAAGGACAAAATTCTGATGGGTGCCGAGCGCCGCAGCATGGTCATGAATGACGAAGAAAAGCGCAACACGGCGTATCACGAATCCGGCCACGCGGTGGTGGCCAAACTGGTGCCCAAATCCGACCCGGTGCATAAGGTCACCATCATTCCGCGCGGGCGTGCGCTTGGCTTGACCATGCAACTGCCCGAAGAGGATCGCTACGCTTACGACCGGGTCTACCTGATGAGCCGTATCGCCGTGCTATTTGGTGGGCGTATCGCCGAAGAACTGTTCATGCACCAGATGACCACCGGTGCATCGAATGACTTCGAGCGGGCGACGCAGATGGCCCGGGACATGGTCACGCGCTACGGCATGTCGGATGCGCTTGGTCCGATGGTCTATGGCGAGAACGAAGGCGAGGTTTTCCTCGGCCGTTCGGTGACCACGCACAAGAACATGTCGGAAACGACAATGCAGCAGGTTGACGCCGAAATCCGTCGCATCATCGACGAACAATACGCACTGGCACGCAAGCTGCTTGAAGAGAATCGCGACAAGGTTGAAGCGATGACTGCTGCGCTGCTCGAACTGGAAACCATCGACGCCGACCAGATCAACGACATCATGGAAGGCAAGCCGCCGCGTCCGCCAAAGCAGCCGCAAGCCAGGGTGCCGAATCCGGCGGACATACCGCCACCGGATGCAGCGCCGAGTGCGGCAGCGCCGGCCTGAGCCGGATGAGTTGAATCTGACCGGAGGAGTCCAAAGCTCCCCCGGTTTTTTTGCGCCGGATTTTTATGCTTCGTTGCGGGACATTTGAACTTCCTCTTGATCGCCCGTTGCTGATGGGTATTGTCAATCTGACACCGGATTCCTTCTCCGGTGATGGTCTTGCGACCGATAGCGCACGGGCCATCGCGCATGCCCGCCAGCAGATCGAGGCCGGCGCCGACCTGCTCGACCTCGGGGCGGAATCATCGCGTCCGGGCGCCATTGCCACCTCTCTTGATGAAGAACTGGATCGCCTGCTTCCGGTACTGGAAGCCTTGGCCGGCTGCGGCGTGCCGGTCTCCGTCGATACCTACAAGCCGGAAGTGATGCGTTCCGCCATTGCGCATGGGGCGTCAATGATCAACGATATCTACGCCCTGCGTTGGCCCGGTGCCCTGGAAGCGGTTGCCGGCAGCGATTGCGCGATTTGCCTGATGCACATGCAGGGTGAACCACTGAGCATGCAGCACTCTCCGGCCTATGGCGATGTACTTGCCGAGGTGCGAGAATTTCTCGGCGAGCGGGTGGTGGCGTCGGTTGCCGGAGGTGTTTCACGTGACCGGTTGGTGCTTGATCCGGGTTTCGGTTTTGGCAAGACGCTGGAGCACAATCTCGAACTGCTGCGCCGTTTTGGCGAGCTCTCCTGTGACGGTCTGCCACTGCTGGCCGGAATTTCGCGCAAGTCCATGCTCGGTGCCATCACCGGCCGGCCTGTCGGACAGCGTCTGTCTTCCAGTCTCGCTGCCGCTTTGCTCGCCGTTCAGCGGGGAGCACGCATCCTGCGCGTACATGATGTGGCCGAAACGCGCGATACGCTGGCAGTCTGGCAGGCGGTCGGTCCCGCTTAAAGTATCGCCGGTTTTCCTCTTTTCCTTGCTGTAACAAAACGGTAATGGTTTCGAACATGACAAGCGGCTTGCATCTCTGTTAGGCTTGCCGGTAATCCGTTGAGCATGGCGACCATGGGCATGCAGATTGCCCATCAAGCCGGTTTGGTCGGTCACCAACATTACAGGGAGAAGAGATAACCCGAATGGCCAAGGAAATCGAGCTCAAATTGCGCCTGCCACCCTCGCAGGCAAGGCGCCTGCTGGCACATCCCGTCTTGTCCGGGTGTCCACCGCAAAAGTTTCGGCTGTTCAATACCTACTACGACACCCCCGAACTGGATCTGCGCAAGCGCGGCATTGCCCTGCGCCTGCGGCGCAAGGGCTGGTCCGTCTGGCTGATGACGGTCAAGGGCGGTGATTCCGGGGCAGGGGGTCTGGCGCAACGCAGCGAATGGGAGGCAGCGACACAGCACGGAGTCTTCGATTTCAGCATCGTTTCCGACGCCGGCTTGCGCGAGTTTCTGGAGGCGCACCATACTCGGCTGCAACCCGTGTTTTCGACGGATTTCACGCGCACGGCATGGACGCTCAATGGCGACGGGTCGGTCGTCGAACTGGCGCTCGATCGGGGCAAGATCAGTGCGCTGCCCGTGGCTGGCGGTGCAGTTCCGGCCGGCCAAGCCCTGTGTGAAGTGGAACTGGAACTGCTTGAAGGCGAATCACCCGATGTGCTTTTTGATCTGGCAATAGCATTGGCGGCTGATCTGCAACTTCACCCCGAGATCGTCAGCAAGGCCGAACGCGGCTATGCGCTTGCCGAGCAGTCCCTGGTACAGCCGTTCAAGGCTTTTGCCTCTCCGGTCGAAAAGACGATGTCACCGGTCGAAGCATTTCGTGCCATCGCGCTGTCCTGTGTTTTACAGTTGCAGCGCAACGAAGCCGGGGCAATTGCCGGGAGCAATCCGGAGTTCGTCCATCAGGCGAGAGTGGCTATCCGCCGCTTGCGTTCTGCCTTCAAGCTGTTTTCTCCGGTGCTTTCCGAGCGCTTTGTCGAGGTTTACTCGCCGCGCTGGCGTGATCTGGCCGGGCGCCTCGGGAGCGCACGTGACTGGGATGTATTTCTGACCGAGACACTGGCGCCGCTTGAAGAGGCCTTCCCCGGCGATGCTGATCTCGCGGTATTGAGAGCCCGGGGTGAAACGGCCAAGAAAAAAGCCCAGACATCGGCAGCCACAGCCCTGACACAAAACGAGTACAGCCGGTTGTTGCTGGCCTTTTCTGCAGCTTTATTCAGAGTCAAGCCATCGACGATTGAGGCCGCGGGCAAAGCATCAGGTTTAAGTCTGCACCGATTTTCCGGGCGTCGGCTGCAGAAGAGGGCGGAGATGATCGAGCAACTGGTCGCCGGGCACGGAAAGATGAATGCCGAGCGCAGGCATGATCTGCGTATAGCGTTCAAAAAGCTGCGTTATGCGCTCGAATTCTTTGCCCCGATCCTGCCGGGCAAGCGTCTTTCAGCTTATCAGTCTTCTCTAGCTACGATTCAGGAATTGCTGGGTACGCTCAATGATCAGGTTACGGCGTCCCGCCTGATCAAGGAAGTGCATCCGAAAGGTGAACCGGATCCTCTGACCCGGGGCTGGATTGCCGGGCGAACACAACTTCTGGTCATGGCACTGAATGATGAACTGCGCGGCTTCATGGCCAGCAGAAAGCCCTGGCGCTGAGAGGCAAGAACACTAGGGAAACACTGATTTATTCCCGGCTGGCTGAGTATGCATATGGTATAATAGGGTTTTAGTGCTGAGCTTGAGGACAATTCGGATGCAATCGAGTTTTTCTGAACTGGAATACGCGGCCAAGAAGAAGCAGACGCGACGGGATCGGTTCCTGGCCGAGATTGATGTTGTCACGCCGTGGGCAGAACTGGAAAGGACGGTTACCCCGTTTTACCCGAGCAGTGGCAGACGAGGGCGTCCGCCGATTGGTCTGGCGCGGATGCTCCGAATGTATGTTGCGCAGCAATGTTTCGGTCTCTCAGATGAAGGAATCGAAGACGCCCTCTACGACAGTCAAGCCATCCGTCGATTTGTGGGGATCGACCTGAATCGTGAATCGGCACCCGATGCCACCACGCTACTGAACTTCCGGCACCTGCTTGAAAGCCATCAACTCACTGAGTCCATCTTCAACACCATCAATGGACATCTGGCCGAGAAAGGCCTGTTACTACGGGAAGGCACGATTGTCGATGCGACGCTGATTGCAGCGCCGCCCTCGACGAAGAACAAGGAGGGCAAGCGCGATCCGGACATGCACCAGAGCAAGAAGGGAAAGCAGTGGCACTTCGGCATGAAGGCCCATATCGGGGTTGATGCCCAATCCGGACTGGTTCACACGGTGATCGGCACGGCCGGCAATGTCAGTGACGTGACCCAGGCCCAAGCACTGCTCCACGGCGCTGAGACCGATGCCTTCGGGGATGCCGGTTACCAAGGCGTGGAGAAGCGGGAAGAAAGCATCGAGTGT
>CAIVZW010000794.1 GCA_903910495.1 uncultured beta proteobacterium | reverse complement strand
TCTCGTTGCCGTGGCCCAGATGCTCACCGAAACGATCCAGTTGCACGTCGAACTGGCCGGGCTGGAAATCATCGAAGCCAAGATCACCCACCTCGCCTACGCACCGGAAATCGCCTCGGCCATGCTGCGCCGACAGCAGGCCGCCGCCGTCATCGCCGCCCGCCAGTTGATTGTCGAAGGCGCGGTCGGCATGGTCAAAATGGCCCTGGACAAATTGCAGGCCGAGGGCGTGGTCAGCCTTTCCGACACGGATCGGGTTCATCTCACCAGCAATCTGCTGACCGTTCTGGTTTCAGAATCGGAGACGCAGCCGGTGCTCTCGATGTCGCGGTAGGTTCGCTTTGCCCTGAGCGAAACCCTCTGCGTCAGGCTTCAAACGACAGCGTTGCCACCATCACCGTAACGGCCGCGCCGGAAAGCAGCACGCGCTTGCCCTTCATCGCGCACAGAAGCTCGCCGCCACGTTTCGAAACCTGACGGGCAAGCAGCGAGTCCTTGCCCAGACGCGCTGCCCAGTAGGGCGTCAGTGCGCAATGCGCCGAGCCGGTTACCGGGTCTTCGGGAACACCGACTCTCGGGGCAAAGAAGCGGCTGACAAAGTCGACGTCACGACCGGGCGCGGTAACGATCACACCGCGCCGGTCGAGCTGGCTCAACAGGGTGTGATCGGGCGTGATGGCGCTGATGATGTCCTCGCTGTCATAAACGGCAAGATAATCTTGCGCAACAAGCACCTCGGTCGGGGACACGCCAAGGCCTTTGATCAGGGCCTCCGGCGCCGCGCAGGGAAGCGGCGGCTGGGCGGGGAAGTCCATTTCCAGAAGCTTGCCGTTGCGGCGGACATGAAGATTGCCACTGTTCGTTTCGAAGGTGATTGCCGGATCCGGGTAACCCAGGATCTCAAACAGCACATGCGCCGCGGCAAGCGTTGCGTGACCGCAGAGATCAACTTCCATAACGGGCGTAAACCAGCGCAAGCGGAATCCCTTGGTCGACGGGACGAAGAAAGCCGTTTCCGAAAGGTTGTTTTCCTCGGCGATGGCCTGCAGCAGTTTGTCATCCAGCCAGGTCGCCAGCGGACAGACTGCTGCCGGATTGCCGGCAAACGGCCGGCTGCTGAAGGCGTCAACCTGATACTGCCGGATGTGCAATGCGGACCCCTTAACTCGCCATGACCGCTTTGCGCCGCAGGTCGTAAGCCTGCAAGTGCGAATAGGCTAGCCTGAGCAGCGGAACATCAGCACCCTTGGCCTGCGCACGTCCGATCATGTCGCCCAGAATGTGATCGGCTTCGGTTGGCCCGCCCTTTTCGACATCGCGCAGCATCGAGGCCACCAGCCCTGATCCCTTTTCCGTCAACTGGGTACGATAGGTCGTCAGCTGCGTTTCGGCGACCGCGTGGCCGCTGGCGGCCGCGACCCTGGCGCATTCGGCAAGCAGACCATTGATGAACGCCTCCCCGGCCACGGTATCCAGAATATGACCGATGCTGGCGCGCAGGGTACAGGTTGCGCCGGCCAGTGTGGACAGGAAAACGATCTTGTCCCACATGGCCTGTTCGATGGCCGGGGAAAGCACGAAGTCGAATCCCGCCCGGGAAAACAGTTGCGCCAGCGGATCCAGCCATCTGCAAGGCTGTGCGCTCAGCGAACCGGTCACCAGACGATGCATTTTGTTGAGATGCCGTATTTCTCCAGTCGGGGCCAGCATGACCGAGATCAGGGCGACACCGCCGAGCACGCGCTCCGCTCCGAAGCGGGCGACCAGCGCATCGACATGGCTAATGCCATTCAGCAGCGGCAGGATCACGCTGTGCTCGCCGACAGCCGGGGCGATGGCGACCATCGCCGAATCCAAATCGTAGGCCTTGCAGGACAGCATGATGACGTCGAAGTGATTGCGCAACTCTTCCTTGATGACGACCTTGGGCGTGATCTGCAGGTCGCCAAAGGCACTGAAAACCTGCAGCCCCTTCTCCTTCAACTGAGCCGCTCTGGCCGGGCGTACCAAAAATGTGACGTCACCCCCGGCCTGCTGAATTCTGGCGCCGTAATAGCCACCGATACCGCCCGCTCCCAACACTAAAATACGCATCGCCGATCTCCGATATCCGTTAAAAAACATCTGCCACTTTACTCCTTTTACTTTCGCTTAGAGATGAGCGGAAGGTGTTTTCAAGGCATGGAACAGCGTATGTAAGCGTTTCTCCTGGTACTCTGCTGTTCAAGGGTATACTCGATGCTTTTGCGACCCGCCCAGTCTGCCTCTCAATATGTCTTCCATGCCTGCCGTTTCTCCTGAGCCTGAATGCGATATTACCGGACTCGGCCAGATATTCACCCCGCCGGCTATCGTCGATTGCATGTGCAAGCTGGTCCGCAACAGCGGGCGAGTGCTTGAGCCGGCCTGCGGTGACGGCGCTTTTCTCAGGCATTTCCCCACGGCACTGGGGATCGAGGTCGATCCGCGCTATGCACCGCCGGGTTCGGAAGTCATGAACTTCTTTGAACTGGCCGAAGATGAGCTGTTTGCCACGATCATCGGCAACCCGCCCTACGTGCGCTACCAGGACATTTCTCCCGGAACGCGGCGGCTGGCCGGTGACAGCGTGCTCGACAAGCGGGCCAACCTCTACCTGTTCTTCATCGAGAAGTGTCTGCGCCATCTGGAGCCGGGCGGAGAACTGATCTTCATCACGCCGCGCGACCTGCTCAAGGCGACTTCGGCGGTACCGCTCAACCGTATTCTGTTTGCTGAAGGGACGATCACCGACTTCATCGATCTGGGCGATCTGCGCCTGTTCGACGGAGCGACGCCCAACTGCGCGATCTGGCGCTTTGAGCGTGGCCTGCGTGCGCGGCGCACGCGCTACGCCACGGTGGGTCTGGCCGATGGTGCCGCCGGCTTTGAGCAGCTGAAGTGGGAGAGCCGGCGTTTTGTCGAAAGCGGTGGCCATCTGCTGTTTACCCGGCACAGCTATCCGCTGCGTTTTTCCGATATCGCTTTCGTCAAGGTCGGCGCCGTGTCCGGGGCGGACGATCTTTACACCAGCATCGAATCCGGCAATCGTGATTTCGTGTGCTCATCGACCGTGGCCGACGGCAAGACGCGGTGCATGATCTGGTGCGAACCCGGTGATCCGCCACTGGAAGTCCTGCTGGCGCACAAGGAACGCCTGATTGCACGCCGCATTCGCAGTTTTGACGAATTCAACTGGTGGCAGTGGGGGCGCGGCTATTATCAATCGGAGCGGCCGCGCATTTACGTGAATGGCAAAACCCGCCGTTCGCAGCCCTTTTTTGTGCATGCCTGTCCGAACTACGATGGGTCCGTTCTGGCCATCTTTCCGCACGATCCGACAGTCGACGTGCAGATCCTGGCGGCGGCTCTGAATGGAGTAGATTGGGCCGATCTCGGATTCATCTGCGACGGACGCTTCCTGTTCACCCAGCGCAGTCTGGAGCAGACGCCGCTGCCCAAGTCCTTCGAGTCGTTCAGGCCGCAAGCCGGTGTAACATGGTGGGACAAGTTAAAAAAACTGTTCTGAAACGGACAGATCATGCTTTGGAGATAAGCCATGGTTCCTCATCTTACGACCGCGCTCACTGGTCCGCTATTAGCGCTCGAGGCAAAGTTCCTCGACGCCGCACCGGACATCGAGCGCTGGCTGCGCGGCCAGTGGCAGGAGCACACACCGCCGTTCTATGGCTCGGTCGATCTGCGCAACTCCGGATTCAAACTGGCACCGGTGGACATGAATCTTTTTCCCGGTGGCTTCAACAATCTGAATTCGGCTTTTCTGCCGCTCTGCGTGCAGGCCGCGATGACGGCCATCGAGAAAATCTGCCCGAGCGCGAAGAGCCTGCTGCTCATTCCCGAGAATCACACGCGCAATCTTTTTTATCTGCAGAACGTGGCGCAGCTGGTGACCATCCTGCGGCTGACCGGTCTGGACGTGCGCCTTGGTTCTTTGTTGCCGGAGGTCGATAAACCGACTTCGATCGACTTGCCGAACGGCACCTCGCTGCTCCTCGAACCGCTGCTCAGAACCCGCTACCGTCTCGGCCTGGAGGGCTTTGATCCGTGCGCGATCCTGCTCAACAACGACCTCACGGCGGGCATCCCCGAGATCCTGAAGAATCTCAACGAACAGTTCGTGTTACCCCCGCTGCATGCCGGCTGGGCGGTACGCCGCAAGTCCAACCACTTTGCCGCCTACGACGAGGTCGCCGACGATTTTGCCAAACTGGTCGGGATCGACCCGTGGCAGATCAATCCCTATTTTTCAGTATGCAGCAGCGTCAACTTTCACGAGCGGCAAGGCGAGGAATGTCTGGCGTCGAACGTCGACGCGGTGCTTGGCATGATTCGTGAAAAATACACGGAGTACGGCATCGATGAAACGCCCTATGTGGTGGTCAAGGCCGATGCCGGTACCTACGGCATGGGCGTGATGACGGTCAAGGATGCCTCAGAAATCACCGGCCTCAACCGCAAGCAGCGCAACAAGATGTCGGTCATCAAGGAAGGCATGAACGTCTCGCAGGTGATCATCCAGGAAGGCGTGCACACGCACGAACGGGTCGGTCAGGGTGATAAGGCTGGCGTCGCCGAGCCGGTGGTGTATATGATCGACCGTTTTGTCGTCGGCGGTTTCTACCGTGTGCATAGCGGACGCGGCATTGACGAAAACCTCAATGCGCCGGGCATGCACTTCGAGCCGCTGGCCTTCGAAACGAGTTGTTCGCTGCCCGACCAGTACCAGACGCCCGATGCCCCGCCGAACCGCTTTTATGCCTATGGCGTCGTTTCCCGGCTGGCTCAGTTGGCTGCTTCGCTGGAACTGGAACGCACCGCACCGGCCGAGGATTAACCACAACAACAGTACCCGATCAGGAGTTGGTTTCATGCGCTTTGCTTTTATTGTCGACCCGCTTGACTCGCTCAAGGCCTACAAGGATTCAAGTATCGCCATGATGCGCGCCGCGCAGCTGGCCGGTCATGCGGTCTGGGCCATCCAGCAACCCGCCATTCACTGGTCGGCACTGCATGGGGTATGTGCCGAGGCGGTCCATCTGGAGATGCTCGACGACGACGCGGAGTGGTACGTCGAGATGGCCCGCCATATCGTGCCCTTGCGCGATTTCGGCGGCGTGCTCATGCGCAAGGACCCGCCTTTTGATATCGAATACATCACCACTACCTGGCTGCTCGATCGCGCCGAAAAGGAAGGCGCCCGCGTCTTCAACCGGCCGCAGGCACTGCGCGATCACTCCGAAAAGCTTTCGCTCATGGAGTTTGCCCAGTTTTCCGTGCCGACGCTGGTGGCGCGCGACGCTGCGCTGATCAACGGTTTTATTGATAGCCAGCGTGACGTCATTCTCAAACCGCTCGACGGCATGGGTGGAAGCCAGATCTTTCGCGTCCGCCACGACGACCCGAACCGCAACGTGATCGTCGAAACACTCACGCACGAAGTGATGCACGCCGGTACGCGAACGATCATGGCGCAGCGTTATATCCCCGAGATCGCCGAGGGTGACAAACGTATCCTGATTGTCGGCGGCGAGGTCGTTCCGTTTTGCCTGGCGCGCATCCCCATGGCCGGCGAGACGCGCGGCAATCTGGCCGCAGGGGGCCGCGGTGTGGCGCGTGAATTGAGCGCCCGCGACCGCGCCATCGCCGAAGCACTGGCACCGGTGCTGGCTGCCCGCGGCCTGTTGCTGGTCGGTATCGACGTGATTGGCGACTGGCTCACTGAAATCAACGTCACCAGCCCGACCTGCATGGTAGAAATCTGCGAGCAGACGGGCTTTGACGCCGCGGCGATGTTCGTTGCCGCGCTGGAGCGTGAATGTCCGCTGTCCGTCTAGTTTTTCTGGCCGTTCTTGTTTCGCTCCTGACCTCCTGCGCCAAGGCTCCGCTGCATCAACAGGAATCCTTCGTTTTTGGCACCCGTGTCGAGATCCTGATTGCCGGCCTCGAGGAAGCACAGGCCCGGCCTGCAGCAGCGGCCGTTCTGCGCGAATTCGATCGCCTGCATCGCACCTACCATGCGTGGCAGCCGTCCGAGCTGAGCGCACTCAACGCGGCGATTGCCGCCGGAAAAACGCATCTCGTCAGCCCCGAGATGGCTTATCTGATTGCCGATGTGCAGCGTCTTTCGCTGCTCGGCGATGCCCTTTTTGACCCCGGTATCGGCGGCCTGATCCGCTTGTGGGGCTTCCAGTCCGAAGAATTCAAATCCGTCCTGCCTGAGCCTGCGGCGCTGGCCGCCTGGCGGGCCGCCAAGCCGGGCATCGCCGACCTGCAACTTGTCGGCACCCGGGTCAGCAGCCGCAAGCCACAGCTGGCGCTCGATTTCGGCGGCTATCTCAAGGGGGTTGCGCTGGATCGCGCGGCAGCCATCCTGCACGATCAAGGCGTAAACAACGCCTTGATCAACATTGGCGGCAACGTCATGGCGCTGGGCACAAAAAACGGCCAGCCCTGGCGCGTCGGCATCCAGCATCCGCGCCGGCCGGGCCCGCTGGCCACGGTCGAACTCAAGGACGGCGAAGCGATTGGCACTTCCGGCGACTACCAGCGCTACTTTGAACTGAACGGCAGGCGCTACTGCCACCTGCTCGATCCGCGTAACGGCGAGCCGGTCATGCACACGCAGGCGCTGACCGTGCTCATCACCCCGCGCGCAGCGGCCGGCACGCTCTCCGACATGGCCTCCAAACCGCTCTTCATTGCCGGCACCGGCTGGCCGGCGCTGGCGAAAAAACTGGCGGTCGAACAGGTGCTGCGCATCGATGCCGAAGGACGCGTTGAGGTCAGCGCCGCGCTCTATCGCCGGCTTGAATTTGTCGGTGATCGGCCAAAAACACTCGAAATCATCCCCTGATCGATTTTCAACCCTGCCGAAATTCGCGGAATCCCTTAGAATGTTGACTGAACTACTTGGAAACGCATGATGATAGGCATCCTCCTGATAACGCATGGCACGTTTGGCGAAAGCCTGATCCAGAACGTCTGCCATGTGCTCAACAAACGGCCCCCGCTGATCAGCCAGCTCGGGGTGTCAGCGCAGGACGACCCGCTGGACATCCTGCCTATGGCCAGACTGTTGCTGAATGAAGTCGACGGAGGTGAAGGCGTGCTGATCATGACCGACATTCTGGGCGCAACACCTTCCAATCTCGCGCTCAAGTTGCTCGAACCGGGTCGGGTCGAAGGCGTTGCCGGCGTCAGCCTGCCCATGCTGTTGCGTGCCCTGACCTATCGCAAGAGCGGGATGGGGGTGCTTTTGCAAAAAGCCATCAGCGGTGGTCGCGATGGTGTCATCAACATGCACCGGCAGTAGCCGGCTGATCGACAGGACCTCTTAATGGCACGCGCTGAAGTCGAAATTGTCAACAAACTCGGGTTGCATGCACGCGCATCAGCCAAGCTGACGCAACTGGCCGCCAGCTTCAATTCAGAAATCTGGATGGAAAAAGGCCCGCGCCGGATCAACGCCAAAAGCATCATGGGCGTCATGATGCTGGCCGCCGGAAAGGGTTCGACCGTGGTTGTCGAAACGCTCGGGGCTGACGAACAAACGGCGCTCGAATCGCTGCTCAAGCTGATCGCTGAGAAATTCGGCGAAGGGGAGTGAGCACACCATGAGTTTCACTCTGCACGGTCTCGCCGTCTCCGGCGGCATCGCCATTGGCCAGGCCCACCTCATCTCGCAGGCGACACTCGAGGTTTCGCACCTGGTCATCGCGCCACGCATGGTGGATAAGGAAGTTGTACGTTTCGAAACGGCACTGGCCCGGATTCGCAGCGAGTTTGCTGTGATGAAAACCAGCATGGAGCATTCGCCGACCGACATCGGCGCTTTCATCGACCTGCATCTGATGATCCTCTCCGACCCCGAGTTGTCGGAAACGCCCAAGCAGATCATTCGCGACCGACGCTGTAACGCGGAATGGGCGATTGTGCAGCAAATGGAAGTTCTGGTTGCCCAGTTCGAAAAGATCGACGACATATATCTGCGCGAACGCAGCTACGACGTGCGCCAGGTCGTCGAGCGGGTTGTCCGCGAGCTTGCCGGTCATCCGGATCATGCCGCCGGCAAATCCGGAAAAGGGGTCAAGGGCGAAAATCTGATCGTCGTCGCGCACGACCTTTCGCCCTCCGATGTCATGGCCTTCAAGGATCAGCACTTCTCTTCCTTTGTCACCGACGTCGGCGGCTCCACTTCGCACACGGCGATCCTGGCCCGCGGCATGGGCATCCCGGCCGTTCTTGGGCTGCACAACGCCCGTCAGCTGATTCGCGACAAGGAAACCCTCATTGTCGACGGCACGCGCGGCGTACTGATCGTCAATCCTGATGCCCGCATTCTCGAGGAATACGAGCTCAAGAAGAGTCTGATCGAAATCGAGCGCTCGAAGCTCAGGTTGCTCAAATCCGCACGGGCAACGACTCTTGACAAGGTAAAAATCGAACTGCTGGCCAACATTGAAGACCTGAGCGACGTTCCGGTGGCGCTGCAAAACGGTGCCGAAGGGGTGGGCCTGCTGCGCACCGAATTCATCTTTCTCGGACGCGGTGACATGCCGAGCGAAGACGAGCAGTTCGAGGCCTACCGAAAAATCGTCAAGGGCATGGAAGGACGGCCGGTCACGATCCGCACCTTCGATCTGGGTAACGACAAGACCATGCACTCGGAATCCGGTGAAGACCGCATACGCTCCAATCCGGCGCTCGGCCTGCGCTCGATCCGCCTCTCGCTGGCGGAACCGAAATTATTCCAGGCTCAGCTGCGCGCCATTCTGCGTGCCTCGAAGCAGGGCAATGTAAAAATCCTGATTCCGATGCTTTCGCACGCGCATCAGATCGACCAGACCCTGGCCGCCCTGGAACAGGCAAAATCCAGTCTGCGCGGGGAAAGAATTGCTTTCGACGAAAACATCGAGATCGGCGGCATGATCGAAATTCCGGCCGCGGCACTGGCCGTCGGCCTCTTCCTGCGGCGCTTGAATTTTCTTTCGATCGGCACCAATGACCTGATCCAGTACACTCTGGCCATTGACCGCAGCGATGAGCAGGTCTCGAGTCTCTATGACCCGCTGCATCCCGCCATCCTGATGCTTCTGGCACACGTTTTCAGCAGTGCGGAGAAAGCCCATATTCCGGTATCGATGTGCGGCGAAGTGGCGGGCGACCCCCATCTGACCCGTCTGCTGCTGGGCATGGGCTTGCGCCAGTTTTCGATGCATCCGGCACAGATTCCCGAGGTCAAGCAAAAAATAAAGCAAAGCGACATTTCGGAACTGGCACCGATCGTGCGCCGTATCATGCGTCTTGAGGAATCATCAAAGATCCAGGAGCAGATCGAACGCCTCAATATTTGACTTTTGCCAGTGCTGGCGGTAACTTCCTTCCATAGCGCCGATTTGAACGATCAGCTTGCGGGCGCTCAATAAATACGGCTAAAGCGGGGCCCGCCCAGTCCGCTTTTTTCAGGCCGACTGGGTTTTTGTTTTCTTTCGATACGATGGCGATGTCACTAGAGAATTCTGTCGGAGTCGTTGTCCCGCAACGGGTCTGTTTCAATGAGCCGGTGGCGCTGAAAAGTGGCGCCGTGCTGCCCGGTTTCGAACTCGCTTTCGAAACCTATGGCACGCTCAACGCGGCGCGTTCCAATGCCGTACTGGTCTGTCACGCGCTCTCCGGCGGCCATCACGTCGCCGGTGTTTATGCCGACAATCCAAAGGACCTGGGCTGGTGGGACAACCTGGTGGGGCCGGGCAAGCCGCTCGATACCGACCGGTTTTTTGTCGTTGGCGTCAACAACCTCGGCGGCTGTTACGGCTCGACCGGCCCGCTGTCGGCCAACCCTGAAACCGGTAAACGCTATGGCGCGGATTTTCCGATGGTCACGGTCGAGGACTGGGTGGCAGCGCAGGCCCGGCTGGCCGATCATCTGGGTATCGACACCTGGGCTGCCGTCATTGGCGGCAGTCTGGGCGGAATGCAGGCGCTCGAATGGTCGCTGCAGTATCCGGAGCGCATCCGGCACGCCATGGTGATCGCTTCCGCCCCCAAGCTTTCGGCGCAGAACATTGCCTTCAACGAAGTCGCCCGGCAGGCGATCATTTCCGACCCCGATTTTCATGGTGGCCACTACGCCGAGCACGGCGTGGTGCCGACCAGCGGCTTGCGCCTGGCGCGCATGGTCGGCCACATCACCTACCTGTCGGATAGCCAGATGGGCGAGAAGTTCGGTCGCCAGTTGCGTCACGGCGAACACAAGTTCAGCTACGACGTCGACTTCGAGGTCGAGTCCTACCTGCGCTATCAGGGCGACAAGTTCGCCGGTTTCTTTGACGCCAACACCTACCTGATCACCACCAAGGCACTCGATTATTTCGATCCGGCCTACGCCTACGACGGCGATCTTGCGGCGGCTCTGGCGCGTGCCAAAGCCAGTTTTTTTGTCGCCAGCTTCTCGACCGACTGGCGTTTTGCCCCGGCGCGTTCGCGTGAAATTGTTTTCGCTCTCCTGCACAACCGGCGCCACGTCGCCTACGCCGAGATCGACTGCGACGCAGGACACGACTCCTTTCTGCTCGATGACGCCCACTACCACGCGGTGCTGCGCGCCTATCTGGAGAACATTTCAATATGAACTTTACGGCCAAAGAACGCGAACGTTTCGACTTTGCCGTCATCGCCAACTGGATTCCGCACGGTGAGCGCGTGCTCGACCTCGGCTGCGGCGACGGGAAACTGCTGCGCTATCTGCGCGAGACCAAGGGCGTCATCGGCTATGGCGTCGAGATCGATCACGAGAGTGTGCTCGGCTGTATCCGTAACGGCGTCGACGTGATCCAGATCGACATCGAGGGCGGACTTTCCGGTTTCGAGAATCAGTCGTTCAACCACGTCATCATTTCCCAGGCGCTGCAGGCCATGCATGCTACCGAGCGCATCCTGGTCGAGATGCTGCGGGTGGCCGAAGAGGTGGTAGTGAGCTTCCCCAATTTCGCTTATCGCGCCAACCGGGCGGCGATTGCCGAAGGCCACATGCCGGTTTCCGAAGACCTGCCCTACGAGTGGTACGAGACGCCGAATGTGCGTTTTTTCACCCTCGCCGATTTTGAAGCCCTGTGCGCCAAACTCGACATTGATATTCGCGAGCGGCTGGCTTTTGACGAAGCCGGGCAGGCGGTGACCGACGATCCCAACCTGAACGGCAGTCTGGCCTTTTATCGCCTGGGTCGAAAAGCCTGATGCCGGCCTGGCTTGGAGTACTGCTGACGCGCAAGATGCTGATTTGCATCTTTACCGGGTTCAGCTCCGGCCTTCCCCTTTACCTGCTGCTCAATCTGCTGCCCGCGTGGCTGCGCAGCGAAGGGGTTGATCTCAGGACCATCGGCTTCTTTGCGCTGATCCAGTTTCCCTACACCTGGAAATTTCTCTGGTCGCCTCTGCTCGATCGCTACGCCCTGCCTGTTCTCGGTCGGCGGCGCAGTTGGTCGCTGCTCATGCAGATCGGCCTGCTGCTGTGCATCGGCCTGCTCGGCGGCCTTTCGCCGCGAACCGATATCACGCCGGTACTCTGGCTCGCGGCTTTGCTTGCGCTTTTTTCCGCAACCCAGGACATCGCGCTCGATGCCTACCGGCGCGAACTGCTCGCTGACGTCGAACTGGGACTGGGCAATGCTGTGCATGTGAATGCCTACCGCGTGGCCGGATTGGTGCCGGGTTCGCTGTCGCTGATACTGGCCGACCTGCTGCCGTGGTCGCAGGTGTTCTGGGTCACCGCCGCCTTCATGCTGCCCGGCATGATCATGATCCTGCTGGTCAGCGAACCGGTGGCCGCGCATGCGGCGCCAAAAACCCTGCGCCAGGCCGTTGTCGAACCCTTCCACGAATTCATGGGCCGTAACGGACTGCGCGGCGCGGTGTTAGTGCTCGCTTTTATTTTTCTCTACAAGTTGGGGGATTCTCTGTGCACCGCGCTGGCGACGCCCTTCTACCTCGATATGGGTTTCACCAAGACCGACATCGGCCTGATCGCCAAGCATGCCGGTCTGTGGCCGGCGGTGTTCGGTGGCCTGCTCGGCGGATTGTGGATGATTCGTCTGGGCATCAATCGTGCGCTGTGGCTGTTCGGTGTCGTGCAACTGCTGTCGATTCTCGGCTTTGCCTGGCTTGCCTGGCTCGGGCCGCAAACGGTGATCGCCATCGACCAGCGCCTGGCGCTGGCCGCCGTCATCGGCTTTGAGGCGCTCGGCGTCGGTCTCGGCACGGCGGCTTTCGTGGCCTTCATCGCCCGGACCACGCATCCGTCCTATACGGCCACGCAATTTGCCTTGTTCACCAGTCTGGCGGCGGTGCCGCGCACCTTCATCAACGCCTCGGCCGGCTGGCTCGTCGAGGGGCTCGGCTGGTTCAATTTCTTCCTGTTGTGCACCGCGCTGGCCGTTCCCGGAATGTTGCTGCTGTCGCGGGTGGCTCCATGGAAAACCCGACAATCCACTGGAGAAGGCCGTGCCTATTGACTCTCAGGGAATTACTATAATTTCGGCGGCGCTCATCGCGGCGGCGCGTGAACTTTCAGCCAAAGTCGATGACCTCGATTTCGCCGCTCCGGTTTCGCACCGCTACAATCCGCTGGCTTACGCCTGGGCGCCGCATGAACAGTACTTGCGGCGCTACGGGGCGAGGCGCAAGAAAGTGATTTTCATCGGCATGAATCCCGGCCCTTTCGGCATGGTGCAATGCGGCGTTCCTTTTGGCGAAATTGCCGCCGTGCGTGACTGGATGGGAATCGAGGCACAGGTCGACAAGCCGGCACGGGGAAACCCCAAGCGGCCGATCGAAGGCTTTGCCTGTGCCCGCTCCGAAGTCAGCGGACGGCGCTTGTGGGGCTTGTTTCAGCAACGATTCGGCACGGCCGAGGCCTTCTTTGCCGAGCATTTTGTCGCCAATTACTGCCCGCTGGCCTTTTTTGACCACGGACGCAACCTGACTCCGGACAAACTGCCCGCAGCCGAGTCGGCACCTCTCTACGCGGCCTGTGATGCTCATCTCAGGCGACTGGTGGTGGAACTCGAAGCGCAGTGGGTGATCGGCGTCGGCGGTTTTGCCGAGGCGCGTGCCAGCGAAGCATTGGCGGGGATGCGCGTACACATCGGCAAGGTGCTGCATCCGAGTCCGGCCAGCCCGGCTGCCAACCGGGGATGGGCGGAAGCCGCGACCAAACAGCTGACTGCCCTGGGCGTCTGGTAGCAGTAATTTACGCGCAGGTCGGGGGGGCGTTACGCGGTTTGCGCCGGCGGTCCAGCCACCAGGCGTAAGCCGGCAGCAACAGGGCAGAACCCGGCAGCAGCAGGAATAGCAGGTAAGGTGAAACGCGCGAAAGGATGCGCAGTTGGACAATGAGCTCGGTCTTTTCTGTACGCGTCCATGTGCCACCGTTGCGATGCTTCATGAATAGGGGCATTAGTCCGCGCATGCGCAGT
>CAIVZW010000793.1 GCA_903910495.1 uncultured beta proteobacterium | reverse complement strand
CGGCTCGAGCGCGAATACCAGCCCCTGATCGAAAAACTGCAACGCATGGGCGACACCACGGGTGCCGCCGATGTCGGCCGCCTGATCAACGTCGAAGCGGACATGGCGGAACTGGCAAAACTCGAACGCCAGTTTCAGAACGTCACCGACCGCATGAGTATTCGCGAAAGGGAACTCCAGGTACAGAAGGATGCCGGGATGATTACCGAAGCGCAGATGCGGCGCGAAGTGCTGACGGTGCACCAACAGACGGCCACTGAAGTGGACGGCATGATCCCCAAGATGCAGGCCCTCGCCGCCGCGACGGGTTCAGAGGAAGCCATCAACCGGGTGGCCCGGCTCAAGGTGGAAGTGGCGGGTCTCAAGACGGTGGCCGATGACGTGGCCACGCGTATCAACGGTGATGTGGAGAACGCCTTCACGACGATGTTCGAACAGATCGGGTCGGGCGCGAAATCGGCCTCCGATGCGTTTGGGGATTTTGCTCGATCGGTGCTCTCGGCCATCAACCGCATCGCCGCACAAAAGATCGCCGAGGAATTGTTTGGCGGGATGAGTAAGGGCGCTGGTGGTGCCAGTGGCGGCTTGGGTGGCCTGATCTCGGGGCTATTCCAGTGGGCCGGATTTGCGTCTGGGGGTTACGTCACCGGCCCCGGCACCGCCACCAGTGATTCCATCCCGGCGCGGCTCTCTAGCGGTGAATATGTGTTGCGGGCCGATGCCGTGCGCCGCGTCGGCATCGAGTTCCTGCACGCCTTGAACGGCGGCTTGTTCACGCCGCGTTGGAGTGGGCAGCGACTGGCCTTCGCCGATGGGGGTTTAGTGCCGGCGGTGTCGTCTGCACCCACCGTTGCACCGTCGCAATCGGTACGCATCGTCAACGTCATTGATCCGGGCATGGCGGCCGACTATCTCAATTCCGCCGCCGGTGAGAAAACCATTCTCAATGTGCTCTCCCGTAACGGTTCCGCCGTGCGCGAACTCTTGAGGTAAACCCGGAGGTAATCCATGGCGTTCACCAGTGGCATCGCCACCGACTATCTCGATCTGCTCAGCCGCCTCAAACAGTTCGTCACGCAGGACATGCTACCTGCAGGGGAGCGTTGGTCGGTGCTGCGCTGGACGCCGGGTGTGCCGGCAGAACTGGTGCTGCAAGGGCCAGGCCTCGCGGGAACGGAGCAGATCAACGTCGGGATACAGACGGAAGCCGGAGCGGACTACGGCAACTGGAAATTACGCGGTTTCGTTGGCTGGAATCCGGTTCAGGCATTCGACGGGCAGTACAACCCGAGCACGGCGCACTACGCACTGCTCATGGCCTCCGCCATGCCGTACTGGATCGTCGCCAATGGCCGACGCATCGTCATGATCGCCAAGACCGGCACCTATTACGAAATGATGCACCTGGGGTTGTTTCTACCTTACGCCACACCAGGACAGTATCCGTACCCACTGCTGGTGGGTGGAACCTACAACAGTTCGACGCGCTGGAGCAACAGCTACACCTATCGTAATCATCTGCCTAAGTCGTCCGGGTACTCGGGTGCCTATTACGCACCGACCGGCGTATGGACTGGCGTGTCGCCGATGTGGCCTAATGCCTGGGGCGGTAGCACCCGCGAATGCCCGGACGGATCCTACCCGCTACTGCCTTTCGTGTTGGCCGGGCTCGGTGAAATGGACGGTTGTTTCGCTGTACCGGGTTATGCCAATGCGGCCGAGAACATCGTCACCGTGGGCGGCGTAAATCATCTGGTGGTGCAGGACGTGTTCCGTACTGGTTACAGCGACTATTGGGCATTGAAATTGGCATAAACCGATGGCTTTCCAATCCGGCATCACCACCTCGCCAAACGACCTGCTCGACAAGATGCGGCTTTTTGCCATCGGGTCCTGCGGCTATACACCGTTGATGTATCAAGCGGACGCAGGCTATTTCCGCTTGCATCTGCAACATGTCGCTACCGGACAGGTGGTCAACCTGCATTCCTACGCGAGCTACGTCGCGGGCTACGGATCGACTAGTTTCAGCAGCGGTCTGGCCTATGCGTCGCAGGTCGTGGCTTCGGGCTCCTACAGCGTTTCACAGATGTCGGGCAGCGCCGAGTATTTTCTCTTCGGGGGCGATGGGTGGTGCTACTGCATCGTGCAGAACGCCAGCACCACCTATG
>CAIVZW010000792.1 GCA_903910495.1 uncultured beta proteobacterium | reverse complement strand
GTCGCCATCGGCCTGACCGCTGTCGTTTTCTTTGTCGCCCAGGGGCAGGTCAGTTTCCTGGCCATGCTGCCGCAACGCCTGTACTCCGGGACCACCGGGTTTACGCTGCTGGCCATCCCCTTCTTTATTCTTGCCGGTAACCTGATGAACTGTGGCGGGACCACCGAGCGCCTGTTCCGCTTTGCGCGTGCACTGGTCGGCCATGTGCCCGGCGGCGTCGGCCAGGTCAGCGTCGTCTCGTCGATGATTTTTTCCGGCATGTCCGGCTCGGCCGTCGCCGACGCCGCCGGCCTCGGCCAGATCCAGCACCGCGCCATGGTCGACGCCGGCTATCCGCCGAAGATTTCGGCGGCCATCGTGGCCGGCGCCTCGACCATCGGCCCGGTCATTCCGCCGTCGATTCCCTTTGTGCTTTACGGGGCGATTACCTCGGTATCGGTCAGCCGCCTGTTCCTCGCCGGTGCCATTCCGGGCGTCATCATGGGCATCGCCATGATGATCGCCATCTGGTTGATGGCTGGCCCGCGCTGCCTGCCCAAGGATCCGCGCGCCAACCTGCGTGAAATCATCGACAGCACCTATGCGGCTTTCCTGCCGCTGATGACGCCGGTGATCATCATTGGCGGCATCATGACCGGCTATTTCACGCCGACCGAAGCGGCCGTGGTCGCTACGCTGTACGCGCTGGCGCTCGGTTTTCTGTATCGGGATCTTACGTTCAAAGCACTGCCGGCGATTCTCTTTGCCTCGCTCAAGCAGACCTGCGGCCTGATGTTCATCATCGCCACGGCCAACTTCTTCGGCTGGTTCACGATTTTCGAGCGCATTCCGGATGCGCTGATCATGCAATTGACGTCGATGGGTGCCTCGGCGACGGCTTTCCTCTGGATCGTGATCGCCATCATCCTGGTGCTCGGCTGCTTCCTCGACGGTAACGCGATTTTTCTGATCACCTTGCCGATCTTCATGAAACTGTGCCCGCTGTTCGGCATCGACATGGTGAACTTCGGTGTCGTCATGACCCTGCTGATCATGATCGGCAATCTGACGCCACCCGTAGGAATGTGCCTCTTCGCCGTCGAGAGCTTCGCCAAGATCGGCCTGTGGACACTGGCCTATGAATGCATGCCGTATCTGATCGCCATCCTGCTGGTGACCATCCTGTGCGCCTTCGTACCGGAAATCGCCCTGTGGCTACCCAACTACGTCATGGGCCCGGCAAATTGAACGCCGTGCTACCGACAAACCAAGGACTATCATCATGAAACAAAGCTTCCTGAGCACACTGAGCCGTATCGACAAGGGGCTGACCCAGGTTCTGGAATGGGTCTGCATCGCTCTCTTTGTCGCCATTACCTTCATCCTGACGCTCAGCATCGTCGTCCGCTTCATCCCGTTCATGTCGATGCACTGGTTCGACGAGATCCTGGAACTGCTGTACGGGGCATTGATCTTCTACGGCGCGGCGGCGGTGTGGGTCACGCACAGCCATTTTTCCGTCGGCGACTGGATTTCCAAGTTCATTCCGAGCGTACGCGGCCGCTTCGCCTATCGTCT
>CAIVZW010000791.1 GCA_903910495.1 uncultured beta proteobacterium | reverse complement strand
GTTCGTCAGCCGCAATCCAAGGCCAATGCCGGCAGCACCAATAACGGCATGCCGATGACCTCGTCAATCGGTTGTGGCACCTGGGCCGGAAACGCGACTTCAGAGAATATTCATCTGCACCACTACATGAATATCACCTGGGTTTCCAAGGAGTTCGACAAGCCCGACAGCGTGTCAGATGCCGAACTTTTCGGTGAGTTCTACGATCCCGAACTGGAAAAGATCCAATATTCACCCTATTGATAACAACGCGTAAGCCAGACCGAGCGGACACGCTGCGAGAATATCACGCGGCGTGCCCGCTTTTTTCATTCCTG
Organism: uncultured beta proteobacterium; assembly: GCA_903910495.1. Next base: position 3,454 of record CAIVZW010000791.1, on the reverse strand, counting down.
GGAAACAGTTGGCCTGGCCGTGAAGCCAGCGTCGCAAGCCCTCATCCCCGGCCCTTCTCCCGCGGGGAGAAGGGTAAAGCGGTCATACCGTGGCGACGACCTCGCCCGTCCTGGCGGCTTCGACGACGGCGTCGGTAACACGCAGGTTCTGCAGACCGTCGCGCGCGCTGACCAGAGGCTCGGCCTCACCGCGGATCACCGCGGCGAAGTGCTCGATCTGCTCGGCCAAGGGATCCTTGCGCTCGAGTTCTAGCGTTTCGCAGGTGAAGGGTTTGTACCATGAACGGTCTTCATTGCGGGTGTAGTACTTCAGACGCATCGTCGGCACAGACAGGGAACCGCAAGAGCCGATGATCGTATAGCAGTCCTCGTCCGGATACGTCGGGTAAGCCTTGTTTTCCTGCGCGGTCTGCTCCCAGCTTTTGGCGCAGCCTGCGGTGTCCGATAGCAGGAAATTGCCCAGTGCGCCATTCTCGAACTTGAGGTTGATCGCTACCGTGTCCTCGACCTTGAAACCGCGGATGGCATTCGAGGTGAAGGCCTGAACGGCGACAATCTCGCCGATCATCGCGCGCAGGTTGCCGATCTCGTGGATCAGATTGATCAGGATAGGACCACCACCGGGCTCCCGGCGCCAGGCGTTCGGGCCGTCATAGTAGCCTTCACTGTCAGGCTTGTAGAACACCGCGCTGCCCATGACGCCGACCAGTTGTCCCAGAACCCCCGAACGGATTACCTCGACCGCCTGATGCAGAATCGGACTGTGCCGGCGATGGTGACCCACCAGGATCTTGACCTTCGCAGCTTCAGCGGCGGCGCACAGGCGAATGCCATCGGCCAGCGTATGCGCAACAGGCTTCTCGATGAAGGTCGTGACACCGGCATTGATGCACAGGATCGCCTGATCGGCGTGCATCTGGTTGGGTGTGGCCAGCATCACCCCGTCCGGCTTGTCTCTGGCGAACATCTCGGCCAGTGAAGCGTAGATCGGAACGCCGGCATCAAGCAGCGTTTTGGCGTACGCGGCGGGTGGCGCCGGATCAACAATCGAGGCCAACTCGCAGGACTGACTTTTCTGTATTTCCTCGATGTGGCGATGGCCGATAAGCCCGGCTCCGGCCACTGATATTCTGACTTTTTTCATGATTAAACTCCGCAATGATGGGCTGAGGGATCCTGTCGCAGATCGCCTCTGCCTCAGGAACCGTTTCTTTATTGGTGTTTGCTTTCCACGTCGCCAGTCTGGATCGCTGTACTTACTCATACTATAGAGAAACAGCCAGGCGCACACTCCCCGTAACCAGCGATTCCCCGCCTCTCGGTGATAACGGGCATGCCAGTGTTGCTTGACGACAAACGTCGGAATCGTGAACGGACTGGGAAAAACCCTCAGGTCGCCGATTTTCGCCAATCTGGCGCGGCAAGGTGACCAGCAGATCGAATAGCTGCAGCAGGCTGACATCGAGAAGTGAAGCAGTGCTGTTGCCTCACTTCATTATGTAAATTGGCAATGAGGGATATTTAAATTATTGCATGGACAGTATATTGGTGGCTAATTATAGTTCGGCCACTCATTCAATGAATCAATGTGCCATAGACGATGGCAAGGAGTTCGAAATGAAGATCTGTTTTCTCGGTTCCGGTGCACTGGGCAGCGCCATCGGTGGCGCACTGTCCGAGGCCGGAGCCGACGTGACGCTGATCGATCAGTGGCAAGACCACGTCGATGCCATGAACACACGCGGACTCACGCTGCGCGAAGAAGGCCAGGACCGGATCGTCAGGGTCAAGGCCGCAACCAGCCCTGAAGGGATCGGGCCGGCAGACCTCGTCATCGTGCTGGTGAAATCTTTCCATACCCGCGCAGCCATCGAGATGGCGGGAGCTATCATCGGCCCCGATACGACCGTCGTTTCGCTGCAGAACGGCCTCGGGCACGAGGATATTCTCGCGGACGTCGTCGGCCGCGACAAGGTGATCGGTGGCAAGACCTATCTGGGCGGCGTGCTGCTCGCACCGGGGCATGTCATCGCCGGACTCAAGGGCAAGCAAACGATCATCGGCGAACTCGACGGCCGCGTCAGCGAGCGCGTTCAGCGCATTGCCGAGACGTTCAAGCACGCCGGCCTGCTGATGACGGTCAGCACCAACATCATGGGGACCATCTGGGACAAGTTGCTGGTCAACGTCGCCACTGGGGCGCTGGCAGGTATCACCCGGCTGCCTTATGGCGGGCTGTACCAGCTTCCTGAAATCAAGGCCTGTGCGCTGGCGGCGGTCGCGGAAGCCATCGCGGTCGCCAAGGCCAATGGCGTGAGCTTGTCAACGGACGACCCGGAACAGCCCTGGATCAAGGCGGCGGAAGGGCTTCCGGCGGAATTCAAGACCTCCATCCTGCAAAGTCTCGAGAAGAGCAGTCCGACCGAAATCGATTTCATCAACGGATCGGTCGTGCGCTGGGGCGAGAAATGCGGTATCCCGACACCGGTCAATCAGACGCTCGTGGCCTGCGTCAAGGGCATCGAATACTGGATGGCGAACTACGCAGTCAAATAAACAAGCGAGAGGAATACGGTTATGGCTTTTCTGAAAAAATCTTACGTCGAACACGTCGCGGTCCGGGTCAGTGACATCGCTTGGCACATCCGCTTTTTCAAGGACGTGCTGGGGATGAGCCTGCGTGAAGTGCAAGGTCCGGAGGATGCCCCGCAACAGGTATGGACCATTGGGGGGATGCAGTTGATAGCCGATCCCGACTTCAATGGCCCGGAAGGACGACTGGCCCATCTGGGCATCATGACCGAGGACATTGAACAAGCGCTTTGCGAGGCACAGGCCTGGGGTGTCAAGGAAATGGCGCAAGGCCGCAACTGGCTCGCCTTGCCTGACGGACTGGTTGTCGAACTGATCCAGGCCCAGCCTAATTCCGTGGCCGAAGCCCTGGCCGTCAAGGCACGGGCCTGAACCAAGTGAAGGAATTCCAGAATGAGCGTTGAACTTTATTTTGACGACGCCAAAGTGGGGGACGAGTGCATCAGCCCGACTTACGCAGTGACTGAAGCGCGCATCAACGCCTACGCCGAACTGACCGGAGATTTCACGGCGGTACATATCAACGAGGAGTACGCCAGGACCACGCCTTTCGGCACGCGCGTCGCCCACGGCCTGTTCGGCCTGTCGATTGCCGACGGCCTGAAGACACAGAGCGATTACCGTTTTGTCCCCGGCATGTCGCTGGGCTGGACCTGGGATTTCCTCCTGCCGATCAAGATCAACGATAACGTGCATATCAAATTCCGGATTGAGTCCCTGCGCTTGTCGCAGAGTCGTCCGGGCTGGGGCATCATGGTGGTGCCCGTGGAACTGATCAATCAGCGCGGCGAGGTCGTGCAAAAGGGCGAGCATCGCGTGATGATTCCATGCCGTCCGCAAACTGCGGCTTGACGTTGCTTGC
>CAIVZW010000790.1 GCA_903910495.1 uncultured beta proteobacterium | reverse complement strand
GGTGCGCCGGGAATCCTTCTCGCGCAGCGCTTGCGGCAGCAACTCGGGACAGTGAGTGTGACCGGGAATACGCTGAGCCTTTGTCTGCTCAGGGTCGAGTTGCAGGAGTTCTCTCAGGTCTTCGATTCGCCGCAGCGAAGCCGCGGTGTATTGCAAGGCAGCGTCAGCCTGATCGACGTCAAACGGCAACTGGTTGCCGAGCGGCAGTTGGCCATCGAGAAACCGGCAGCAACGGCGGATGCGCAGGGTGGCATTGATGCGCTGGCTGCCGCAAGCACCGAACTGGGTCAGTTGATTGCAGACTGGTTAGATAGTCTTGAGAAAGCCGGTACGCTTAAAAGCTGCAGACCTTAGGCAAAAGGAATGGCGCCATAGACTTTAGCGGTTTTCTTTTCGTGGACGTTCTGTTAATGATTCATCAAATTTCAACACAAGATGCCGGACGAGCGAGCAAATTTCGCCAAGTCTGTGGCAGCGTCTATTCCGCAAGCCTCATTGCGGCAGGAGCTAAACATGGGACAGAAAAACGTCATGGAAACTCGTTCGACTGACCCGTGGTTGCTCGGTCAGCAGCCCACAATTGCGATGGCAATTCCCGATAGCATGGAGGCCTTGACCATTCATCGTGACCGCTATGGCGCACCCGCGGCAGCGATTGGCATGGAATCGGTTCCAACTCCCAAATTGCGACCCGAAGATGCCAATAAGGTGCTGGTCAGCGTTCTCGCCTCGGGACCAAATTTCAACACGAATTTTGCTGCCCTCGGCTTGCCCGTCCCGGTGTTCGGGCGGATGGACCCTGCTACGATTCACATTCCAGGGAGCGATGCATTAGGCATCGTGGTCGATGCCGGACCTGCGGTGAAATCAGTTCGTCTTGGTCAAGCCGTTATCCTCGATGCATGGACGTCGCAGCAGAACATCCGTGGCTACGAGACGCATGATGGCTTTAACAGTCAGTTCGTGGCCATCGACCAGCAACAGGCGATTCTGATTCCAGAGGCGCTTAAGCAGCATTCTCCCGAGCAGCTTGCCGCGATGCTCTTGACTTATGGCACGGCTTATCGCGCAGTCGTGCAATTGTTGGCGGTTCGCCCCGGCGATTCCATTCTCGTGATGGGTGGCGGTAGAGGTACAAGCTTTCCCGGCGCACAGATCGCCAAGCTTCTCGGTGCGCGCGTCATACTCTTCGGATCCAATCCGGCACTTGCAACGTCGCTGATCGAGCGCGGCATCGCAGACGCCTTTATTGATCGTCGCACCTTGCCTGCAGAGATGTTCAGGGTCTTGTCGCCAGGCGAGGACTTCAGCGCTTGGCGTCAGCTTACGGAGCCTTTCCGGCAAGCGGTATGTGGGGCCAACAATGGACGACTTGTCGATAAAGTTTTTGAACATACGGGCGGGCGGAATTTTCCGCTCCTGATTTCCGCTCTTGCCAATGGCGGACATCTAGCGTTCTTCGGAGCGACGGGGAGCGGACTCAAAGGTGAGTACAAGGAGACCTTCTTCTACGGAAAGAATCGATACGTTTTCGACGCACGCTGGGTGTGGATGCGGCAAAAGCAGATCGCCTTCCGGAACGGTTCGCCTGAGACGATCTTTGACGAAATGTCGCTATTGCCTGGACGCAGAGGTCTTGTCTGGGGTGCCGACGCGTACGCGGCCGAATTTGTCCAGGCAGCATTCCAGCGTGGTGCCGAGATCGTCGTGATTGCCTCAAGGAAACAGGAAACTGAAGGCATCGAAAATCTACTGAAATTGGGCATTTCGGAAACGCACCTTATCGACAGGGATCAATTTACGTTGCAGGGCGATATGCCGGATCCCCTTACCGACGCCGGTGCACCGAACCCGCAGTATTGGCCCGACTTCATGCAGTCGGCGCGAGAATTGTCCGTGGCGGTGCGGCAAGTGTTCGGTCCGGGTATTAGTCCCGACTTCGTCGTTGACCGGCCGGATCAGAGCACCCTTCATCTGTCAGCTTTCCTCGCTCGCGACTACAACGAACGGGACGAAATGCCGTTCAGTTGGATCGTTGTAAAAGGCGACATCAACCTTTCCATTTGCGGGTCGCACATGTACCGCGCCGGGCAAGCCCAGGAGGTGCTCCGGCTGCTCTCGGACAAGCGCATTGTGATGGATCAGAGCGACCTGGAGATAACAAGCCTGGCCGGTCTGCCTGAAATCCAGCAAAAGATGCTAGACGGCAAGATGAGCAAGCCTAAAGGTGTCGCCTTGGTTCAGGCGGACCGCGCCGGTCGCGCGATTGCCGAGTACGAAGCTGGCTATCTCGGAAAGTCTCTTCTGGTCGCCGATCCGAGTCGCGAACGCAATCTGTCGGTGGGCCTGTGCGAGGGCGTGGCTATCGTCACGATCACTCGGCCTGATGCTCTGAATGCGCTGAGTGAAAGCTTGCTGTCGCAGATCGAAGAGATCGTTGCCGAGGTCGAAATTGCCGGAACAATAAAAGGGAATTCAGTCCGCGCCATCGTACTTCGCGGCTATGGCCGCGCGTTCATGGCCGGCGCCGACATCGCCGGATTCCTCGGGGCAAGTGCAAACCTTGTTGGGGGGCTCGCAGCGAAAATCATCGAAGTCTTTGGCCGTCTGGAGCGCTTGCGTGTCCCCGTAGTTGCGCTGGTTGATGGCGTCGCCCTAGGTGGCGGAAACGAATTTGCGATGAGCGCTCACTATCGGATAGTTACCGAGAATGCGCTGTTGGGGCAGCCTGAAATCAAGCTGGGCATCATGCCAGGTTACGGAGGCATGCAGCGCCTGCCCAGACTGGTCGGACCTCGGAAGGCGGCTGAACTCGCCCTGAACGGAGAGCCGATCGATGGTCATTGCGCTGTTGCTGTCGGGCTGGCGGATGCGTTCTGCCCGGCGGCAAGCGCCTTGCGTTTGGCGTTCATGACCGCGCTGCGGATCGCGGAGGGTGAAATCGAACTTCCGCGCCGTGATTGGGATCGTCTGTCGGCGGCCCAACAGGGCGAGCTTTCGGAACTACTGTCCTCGCGAGACGCCGCGTGGCTGCTCGCCGCCCCAACCCCTGATGAAGGCACGGCTGGTGACCTGAAGGCCGCACGCGCATACGCGGGTCGGATCGCTCTAGAGGCGATGCAAGCCGGCTACGCCAGAGGATTTGAAGCGGGCCTTGAAAATGACGCGAGATTGTTTGGCGCAGTCACAAGCTCGCGTTCCGGCCAGTTCTGGGTTGAGCGGTTCTTGAATAAGGATCCGCGGCAGTCGGCGTCGCTCACGCTCCTGCCGCCAACTTGAACATCTGTCCCATCGGGCCGGCGGGAGAAACCGCCGGGCTGCTGACAGATGCATTGCAACCCTTATCAGGCTCTTGGCCCACGGTCGGCTCAGGCCGATAGGCTGTCGGTGGTTAGTGGCGTTGGAGACTGCCCGACTCAGCAACCTGCCGTTGGAACCCCGGAGAATCCAACGGTCGCAGTGGGTGTGCGATTTTTGCCAGTGACGTAGAAAATCCCTAAGCCCGGAATTAACAGCACGTTCGTAAGGCGCACAAGCAATTGTCCACCTTGGCGGTGTAATTCGACGTACTTCAGTTTTGCTTGCTCAAACCTGC
>CAIVZW010000789.1 GCA_903910495.1 uncultured beta proteobacterium | reverse complement strand
CGGGTTTTTTCACGCCGACATGCACCCCGGCAACATTTTCGTGGCTATCAACGAAGCGAACCACGGCAGGTACATCGCCCTCGATTTCGGTATCGTCGGTACGCTGACCGACAGTGACAAGAATTACCTGGCGCAGAACTTTCTGGCCTTCTTCCAGCGTGATTACAAGCGCGTGGCGATGGCCCACGTCGAAGCCGGCTGGGCGCCGCCGGATACCCGTGTCGATGAGTTCGAAGCGGCCATACGAGCCATCTGCGAGCCGATCTTTGACCGCCCGCTGCATGAAATTTCCTTCGGCCGTGTACTGCTGCGCCTGTTCCAGATCTCGCGCCGCTTCAACGTCGAAATCCAGCCGCAGCTCATCATGCTGCAAAAAACCCTGCTCAATGTCGAAGGTCTGGGGCGTCAACTCGATCCCAATCTTGATTTGTGGACGACTGCCAAGCCTTTCCTCGAACGCTGGATGAGCGAGCAGATCGGCTGGCGTGCGCTGGCACGCGGGCTGAAGCAGGAGGCGCCAAACTGGATGCACACCCTGCCCCAACTGCCGCGTCTGGTGCATCAGGCGCTGAGGCGCGAACCCGCTGCCGAATTGGCGCCGCTGCTTTCTGAAATCGCCAGCGCACAGCGTCGGCAAAACCTCCTGCTCGGTCTGATCGCCGCGCTGCTGGCGGCCTTGCTTGCCGTCCGCTACTTCTGATAAACATCCACCGCAGAGATGCCCCAAAGGAAATCCCCCTGGGGGACGCAGAGGGCGCAAAGGCTACGCAAAGAAGGACAAGACCAGATAAAAATCGGTCTGCGTTACCTTTGCCTCTTTGCGCCTTTGCGGTGGATTTTGAACTAAAGCAATATCCACCTAATGTCCTCCCTGCCTAACCCCCCGCAACGCGAAGCCATCCGTTATCTCGATGGCCCCCTGCTCGTTCTGGCCGGTGCCGGTTCGGGCAAGACGCGCGTCATCACGCAAAAAATTGCCTATCTGATCGAGGACTGCGGCTTCAGCCCGTCCAACATCGCGGCCATCACCTTTACCAACAAGGCGGCCAAGGAAATGCAGGAACGCGTTGGCCGGCTGCTCAAGGCCAAGCCATCCGGACTGACTATTTCGACCTTCCACTCGCTCGGCGTGCGCATCCTGCGCGAGGAAGCCAGGGCGCTGGGCTACAAGCCGCGCTTCTCGATCTTTGATGCCAACGACTGCTTCGGCATCATTTCCGATCTTTCCGGCAGCGCGGACAAGGCGACCATCCGCCGCCTGCAATCGGTGATTTCCGGATGGAAAAACGCACGGGTCTGTCCGGATCAGGCGTTGAAAAACGCCGGGAACGAAAGCGAAAAACTCGCCGCCCTTGCCTACGCCGGCTATTCGGCGACGCTCAAGGCCTACCAGGCGGTCGATTTTGACGATCTCATTTCTCTGCCCGTAGAGCTTTTCGCAGGCCATCCGGAAGTGCTCGACAAGTGGCAGAACCGGCTGCGTTACCTGCTCGTCGACGAGTATCAGGATACCAACGCCTGCCAGTACCAGATGCTCAAACAACTGGCCGGCCCGCGTGCGGCGTTTACTGCGGTGGGCGACGACGACCAGGCCATCTACGCCTGGCGCGGTGCCGACATCGAGAATCTGCGCGGTCTGCCACGCGATTACCCGAATCTCAAGCTGATCAAGCTCGAGCAGAACTACCGCTCGACAGTGCGCATCCTCAAAGCGGCCAATGCATTGATCGGTCACAACGAAAAGCTGTTCGACAAGAAGCTGTGGTCCGACCTCGGTCATGGCGACCCGATTACCGTAACCGTATGCAAGGACAACGAGAAGGAAGCCGAGTCGGTGGTGATGAAGCTGCAGGCGCACAAATTCGAGCAGCGCAGCAAATTCCGCGACTACGCCATCCTCTATCGCGGCAATTTCCAGGCGCGGGCGCTTGAACAGCAACTGCGCGATCAGCGCATCCCCTATGTCTTGTCGGGCGGGCAATCCTTCTTCGACAAGACCGAGATCAAGGACATCACCTCCTACCTGCGCCTGCTGGCCAACAGTGAGGACGATCCGGCCTTCATCCGCGCCGTGACGACGCCCAAACGCGGGGTCGGCGGGGCGACGCTCGAAGCGCTCGGCACCTATGCCGGCAAGCGCCACCTTTCGCTCTTTGCCGCCGCTTTCGAGGAAGGCTTCGCGCCTTGCGTTCAGCCGCGCCAGCTCGCGCCGCTGCTCGAATTCTGCGCGTTCATCAGGCGTCTTGAATACCGTGCCGCCCGCGAACCGGTCGAAGCGGTGATGAACGACCTGCTGGTGGCCATCGGCTACGAGGCCTGGTTGCACGACGAGGACGACAAGCGCATCGCCATGATGCGCTGGGACAATGTGCAGGAACTGGTGAAGTGGCTGGTAAAAAAAGGTGAGGACGACGGCAAGAGCCTGATTGAGCTGACGCAGATGATTGCGCTGATCAACCTGCTCGACAAGCAGGAAGGCGACAGCCGAGCCGATGCGGTTCAGCTGTCAACCCTGCACGCGGCCAAGGGGCTGGAGTTCGGACACGTCTTCCTGATCGGTGTCGAGGAAGGGGTGCTGCCGCACCGTGAAGCGCAGGCGCCGGACAAGATCGAGGAAGAACGCCGTCTGATGTACGTCGGCATTACCCGCGCTCAGCGCTCGCTGCACATCAGCTATTGCGAGAAACGCAAACAGGGGCGTGAGCTCATTCCCTGCGAAGCTTCGCGCTTCATCGCCGAAATGGGCAAGGACGACCTGCGCTTCTCCGGCGGGAAAGTCGACAGCGCGCCAGACAAGGCCGGTGGCGCTGCCCGTCTGGAGGCGATGAAGGCCATGTTGGTGAGCAAGAGCTAGCTGCAGAAAGCCGATCATTCATGCGATCAGACGGATGAAGCAGAATGATGCGCCGGTCAGATGCTGAAAAGCGGTTTATGTCGCATTGGCGAGGAGTTCGACGTTAATTGAAGGCCTGTCCAAGGGTGCGAATTAATACGCGAATGAATAATTCTTGACACAATAATTACGGCAATGTAACGTTACATCGGTAAGTGTAACGTTACATTTATTAGTTTTGAAAATTGTCAGTATCGCCATCCGAGTACCGTTATCAGAAGTTTGAGTTTTTACTAAATCGTTATTCAACACGAAACCAGGAGACAGTCATGAAATATGCTCTTCGCGTTCTTGCCACCTTGCTTGTTGCCATGTCGGTTGCTGCTACTCCCGCAGTTGCACAGACGCCGGCAAAGAGGGTTGTGCGCATTCACACCGCTGGCCCGGCTGACCTTGGGGTTGATACCACTATGCTGGCAACAAAATTCATGGAGTATGTCAACGCCAACTCGGATTCAATTGATGTCAAGGTGTTTCCCAACAGCCAGCTCGGCCAGTCGCGCGAGGTCATCGAGGCGATGCGCCTGGGTTCAGGTGCTTCGGCAACTTCCGGCGGTCCGGGCGAGTACTTGTCGTTCGTCAAGCGTCTGGGTGTGCTCGGGCTGCCTTTCCTATGGAAGAACTATGATCACGCCAATGCGGTACTCGATGGGCCGGTTGGCACGGAACTCAGCGCCGATATGGAGAAGTCCGGCTTCAAGGTGTTGTCCTATGCAGTCAGCTGGGGCTACCGCAACGTGGTAACGGCGAAGAAGGAAGTGACCAAGGCCGAGGATCTCAAGGGTTTGAAAATCCGCACGATCCCGAACAAAGTATTTGTCGCGGCCATCAACGCCATGGGTGCCAATGCTACGCCAATGAATTTCGGTGAGGTTTACACGTCCTTGCAAACGGGTGTACTCGATGGTTATGAGCATACTGCGGCGACCACCCTGTCTTTCAAATTCAACGAAGTGGCTTGCTGCATGGCCCTGACACGCCATCTGATGGATCCGACCATGCTCGTCTTCTCACTGGCCGAGTGGCGCAAATTCAATGCCACCGAACAGGCCGTGATGATGAAGGGTGCGAAGGTTGCCGGCGACTTTGTCCGTTCCTTGGCGCCCGTACGTGAAGGGGAATCGCTTGCCGCATTGAAGAAGCTGGGCATGAAAATTCACGAGATTGATGTGGCCCCTCTGCAGAAAGCGGCGCTGGCAGCGCAAGACGATCTGGCCAAGGATATTGGCGCTGAGTCCTTGCTTGCGACGATCAGAAAGCAGTAAATGACGGGCAGATTCATCTCTGCAATTGATCGCGGCGCCGAACTGCTGGTTGCCGCGATCTTCGCCATCATTTTCGTCATCGCGATTCTGCAGGTCATCAACCGCTACGTATTCAATATATCGCTCAGCTGGAGTGAGGAGGCACAGATTTTCGGTCATATCTGGATCGTTTTTCTCGGTATCCCCGTTGCCTATCGGCGCGGGGCACACCTGTACATCGAGACCTACTGCGACATGCTGCCACCCAAGCCGCGCATGGTGTTCAACCTGCTGATTGAACTGATGTGGGCGGCGTTTGCCGTGTCGCTGGTATGGCTGGGCTGGATGGTGGCACAGGTCGCGCACATGCAGGAATCCCCCGGTCTTGAGGTGCCGATGAGTTACCCCTATTACGGATTGGTGCTCGGCGGTGCCTACCTGTTGTTTGTTGCGCTATGCCGGATCAGCGGTGGCGTGTGGAGGGTGCGCACATGATCTGGTTGCTGTTTGTATTGATGCTCGGCACCATGATGCTGGGAGTGCCGATCTTGCTGTCGATTGCGCTGGTGGGCTATGTGGGTATCGCCGCCGTGCCGGATCTGGTGCTGCCGATGTTTGCGCAGAAGATGTTTGCGCAACTCGACTCATTCACGCTGCTCGCCTTGCCGTATTTCATCCTGGCCGGCGCGTTGTTCTCGGCCAGTGGCATGAGTCAGCAACTGGTAAATTTCTCACGCGTATTGGTCGGTCACTTTCGCGCCGGTCTGGCGCATGCGTCAGTGGTGGCGAGCATGGTATTCGCCGGCGTTTCGGGTTCGAGTACCGCCGATGCGTCGGCCATCGCAGCGATCGTCATTCCGACGATGAAGAGGGAGGGCTACAACCCCGGTTTTGCCGCGGCACTCATTGCTACTTCCGGAACCATCGGTGCCATTATTCCGCCGAGCATGATCATGGTGGTGTACGGTTCGATTGCACAGGTGTCGATCGGCGGCCTGTTTCTCGGTGGCATCATTCCCGGCGTGATGGTCGGCCTGTTTCTGATGGCCACCATAAAGATTTACTCCTGCCTCCCCGACTATCCAGAACTTCGGGTCGTGCATGGCGAATTCAAATGGGGCGCCGTCTTGCATTCCCTGCGCGAGGTTTGGCCTGCGCTGATGGGACCGGTCATCATCGTTGGCGGCATTCTGAGCGGAATTTTCACCGCAACAGAGGCCGGCGCCGTAGCCTGTCTCTATGCGCTGATCCTGGGCATGGTTTTCTACCGCAAGATCAAATGGCGTGATTTGCCGGACATCCTGATCGAGTCGGCGGTGATGACGACCATGGTCTCGGGGGTGATCGCCGTGGCTGGAGCCTCGGGTTGGTTGCTCGGCTATTTGGAATTCAACGAGGGTGTGCTCAAATTCACGACTTCGCTGTCGCAGGATCGGACGACGATCCTGTTGATCCTTGCCGTGGTAATGATCGTGCTTGGCACCTTCGTCGATTCACTGGCTGTGCTGCTGGTGTTCGCGCCAGCGGCTATCCAGATCAGCAAGGTGTATGGCATCGACCCGTTCCAGATGGGGCTGGTGATGGTGATGTGCAACCAGATTGGTGCCGT
>CAIVZW010000788.1 GCA_903910495.1 uncultured beta proteobacterium | reverse complement strand
CTTCCGGCTGGTTTCTCGGCTGTCTGGATCGATAAGCTGCGCAGGGAGCTAGGCTTCGATGGCGTGATCTTCAGCGATGATCTTTCAATGCAAGGCGCCAGCATCGCAGGTGACATCGTCGGGCGGGCCAACGCGGCGTGGAGTGCGGGTTGTGACATGCTGCTGGTGTGCAATGCGCCCGACACTGTGGGCGATTTGTTGGAACGCTGGCAACCGGGGTTCAAAGCGCTACGATCCGGGCGGATTGCGCGTCTGTTGCCTAGCGTTGCACATCCCGCCCTACAGGACAACTCACACTATCTTGCGGGAGTAAAAGCCTCTGAGATTCTGTTGAGCTAGCCTGAAACCGACAGAAAAATAAAAGAAAAATTGGTTCAGGCTCCCCCGCCCAACATAATGAAAATCCAAGCTGTCGGGTACTGCGTTGCCAATGGACTGGAGCTTTCGCCTGCATGGCTACATGATACCTGCCGGCCGCTGGCCGCAGCCTGACCGACAAACTATCCAGACTCAGTCAGGCCAGAAGGCTTATGAATTTATGACTAGGCGATCTCCAAGTCGAGCCTTGGAGAAGCGCATGGATACTGGCTTTCAAGGAATCTTATAGAGAACGCCTATTGACAGGAGTTGCAGGCCGGTTTTCTTGAGCGCACCGTGAGATACGGCAACATCAGATTTGATACGGAACACGTATGCCCGGCTCATCATGCGGAAAATCCTTCGTGTTACGAGTGACAAGAATGCGCTTATTAACCTGAGCTGTTGCCCACACGATAGCGTCAGGCAGTTTGATTTTATGCTTCTTTCTGAGCACTACGGCCGCATTACTGACCTGTTCTTCAATCGGCAGGTTGGCGAAGCCACTTAGAAAATTCCGCATAATTTCCTCTGTTTCGGGCGTTGCGCCGACCATCACTTCCATCCAGGTAATCAGGCTGATGGCCTTGTCAGAATACCTGCTCAACTCTGTTTTTGCCTGTTCGATCCCGTTCAGGTAGTCAATCAGGATGTTGGTGTCAAACAGTGCGCTTACCATTCGGTTCGTGCCTGCTCTTGATACGCCAGTCCATCAACCTTGCGACTCTTCCAGAGGCCGAATGCATCAACTCCTCCGGGCTTTTTCTTTTCAAGGTAAGAGGATATTGCCTGCCGGATGACTTCGGCACGAGAAACCTTTTCGACCTTGCAAATAGCGGCCAATTCTTTTATTTGCCTATCGGGAATATCAATCAATGTGCGCATAACGACCCCCCTATATCAGATATACACACAATATATAACAATTGTCTTTTCAGGTGGGTTCTATTTAAGTCTTGGTTCCCAATCCAAAGAAAAAGGCAGCCTTAACTGCCTTTTTCCATTCGCTGACGTGGAAAGTTTACTTCACTCGTGCGCGGTACTCGTTGGTACGGGTATCGATTTCGATTTTGTCGCCGATTTCAACGAAGGCCGGGACCGGAATTTCAAAGCCGGTCGACAGGCGAGCCGGTTTCATTACTTTGCCCGAGGTATCGCCCTTTACCGCCGGTTCGGTGTAGATGACTTCACGCACCAGGCTGTTCGGCAGTGCAACCGAAATGGCCTTGCCTTCGTAGAAGACGACATCGCAGGGCATGGCTTCTTCAAGATAACTCAGCGCGTCGGCCATGCACTCGCCTTCGATTTCGTACTGGTTGTACTCGGCATCCATGAAGACATACAGCGGATCAGCGAAATAGGAGTAGGTCACTTCCTTGCGATCGAGCTGTACAACGTCAAATTTATCGTCGGCGCGATAAACGGTCTCAGACGGCGAACCGGTCAGAAGATTTTTCATCTTCATCTTGACGACCGAGGCATTGCGGCCGGACTTGCTGTAATCAGCCTTGAGGACAACCATCGGGTCGTTGCCGACCATAAACACGTTGCCGGCGCGAAGTTCTTGTGCGGTTTTCATAGTGTGATCCGATAATAACGGGGAAAATTTAGCCGCGCATTATAACTTGGAACGGCAGAAACGTACCAGAGAACTGCACAAATCTTCCTGTTTTGACAGACTATTTGCCCAATTTTTTGCATGCTGGCGAAGCTCGGGGAGAGAGTCCATCCATTGTTCCCAATGCTCTGGCACGAACTCCTTGGTCCCTTTTCCGCTGTTCCATGCCAGAAAAAACCGGCGAACAGCACTGATGGCGGCTTGAGAAAGTCCGGAACAATACAGATCGAGGAATGCGTTGAGTTTGATCCGATGCGTATCTTCGTCCTGCGGGTAGATCTGCCACAGCATCGGCTTAGCCGCCCATTGAGCGCGCACGAAGGAATCCTCGCCGCGTACGAAGTTGATGTCGCACGACCACAGCAAGCGGTCGTAATCGGCTTGTGCGACAAAAGGCAGTACCCGTATTTCCAGACTGCCCCGGCGGATCATGTCGCCAATCTGCAAGGGCTGGCCGGCAAAGGCTTCGATGGCTGGCAGGGTGCGCGTCAGGGGGACGAGACAACAGACCGATCCAGCGATATGCATCCAGCTATCGAGCAACTCCGGGATGGCCGGGTTTTCGTAGGAAAATAGCGAAACGAGCAGGGTGCCAGCAGCAGGGGGCTTCATTCCCAGCGAACGCCAGAAAGCGGCTTGCTGTTCGGACGAAGCGCCGTAGGCCAGCCTGCGCGCTTCCAGATCGCGCTCACGGAGCAGACCACCGGTAGTTTCAACAAAGCCGGGGAAAAAGAAATATTTTGTGAGCGGTAGATGCGGATGCGGCGAGGGCAGGGCATGGCAGCCCGATACCCAGGCTTCGGCGCTCAGATAATCAAGATTCATCCACACCGGCTTTGGATTACACACAGCCATGGCATCCACGAATCGTTCGGGCAAATGGCAGGCAAAGGCTTCGATGACGACCTTGCCGGGGATGACCTGCGGAAAGTCGGCTTCCCATAGCCGCACCTCGACGCCATGTGTTAGCTGGATGGAATGTTGCAGGTCGACTTCCGGGCAGATGCGCTGAAAGCTTTTCAGATCGTCGACCCACAGGCGTATCAGGAAGCCGTATTCGTCGGCCAGCTGGCGCGCCAGACGCCAGCACACGCCAATATCGCCATAGTTGTCGATAACGGTACAGAAAATATCCCAGTCAGCTTGCCTGGCAGAGGAGGGCATGGACGCTACGGCATGGCGTGATAACATCAAAGCCGACATCCTAACCGCACTTGACCATGAACGAGAAGTTCGACGCCAAAACTCTGCTTGCAACGCTGACCGAGTTGCCTGGGGTTTACCGCATGCTCGACGCCAAGGATCAGGTGTTGTATGTTGGAAAAGCAAAGAACCTGAAAAAACGTGTGGCATCGTATTTCCGCGAGAATCTGTCGAGCCCCCGGATCACGCTGATGGTCGGGCAGATCGCCAATGTCGAAACAACCGTCACGCGCTCGGAAGCCGAGGCACTTCTTCTCGAAAACAATCTGATCAAGAGTCTTACTCCGCGCTACAACATTCTGTTTCGTGACGACAAGTCCTACACCTACATCGTCATCACTCGCGATAAGTATCCGCGGCTTGGATTTTTCCGCGGCAACACGGACCGGAAATCGGACTATTTTGGCCCGTTTCCTTCGTCAACAGCGGTCAGAGAGAGTATTAACCTTCTGCAGAAGATGTTCCGGCTGCGCACCTGCGAGAATTCGGTGTTCAACAACCGCTCACGACCGTGCCTGCTCTACCAGATCAAGCGCTGTTCAGCGCCCTGCGTTGATCTGATCGGCTCCGAAGCCTACGTCCAGGAGGTGCAGATGGCGGCAATGTTCCTGCAAGGACGGCAACAGGAAGTCATCGGTCGGCTCACCGGGGCAATGGATCAGGCGGCGGCGGAACTCGCCTTTGAACAGGCGGCCGTTTATCGTGATCAGATTCAGTCCTTGCGGCAGGTGCAGGACAGGCAATACATGGAAAGCAACAAAGGTGAAGACGTGGATATTGTCGTCGTCGTCAGCGAAGGCGGCTTGCTCTGTGTAAATCTTGCCATGGTGCGTGGCGGCCGGCATCTGGGCGACAAAACTCAGTTCCCGAGCAATGCTGGCGACAGTACACCGGAGGAGGTGCTTTCCGCCTTTCTCTATCAGCACTATCTGATGCATCCTATTCCCGGTCACATCTACCTCAATCGTCCCCTGAATGATGCCGATTTGATGGAAAACCTGGCTAGCCTCGCCGGGCGACCTGTTCCTGTTTCCGAGCCTCGGCTGTCGACGCCGCGGGTGTGGATCGAAATGGCCGAACAGAACGCAATACTGGCAATTCTCGCCCGCCGGAATACCCTATCACGGCAAGAATTCCGGCTTCAATCCCTGCACGAACTGCTTGATCTCGAAAGAGAAGAAGGCAGGGAGGCACGTATCGAATGCTTCGATATCAGCCACACGCAGGGCGAGTCGACCGTTGCCTCGTGCGTGGTTTATCAGGGCAATGGCATGCACAGGTCGGAATATCGGCGATTCAATATTCAGGACATCCAGCCCGGTGACGACTATGCCGCGATTCGACAGGCCGTTTTACGCCGCTATGAAAAGCTCGTCACCGGTGAAGGAATCATCCCCTCCCTGATTTTGATCGATGGTGGAAAGGGGCAGGTCAGTTCAGCGGCATCTGCGCTTGAAGAGCTTGGATTATCACACTTGCCGCTGCTCGGCGTCGCAAAAGGCGAAGCGCGCAAACCGGGGCTTGAAAACCTTATTTTCGCTGATGGCCGCGAACCGTTACAATTGCCAGCTGAACATCCTGCGCTTCACCTGATTCAGGAAATTCGCGACGAGGCGCACCGCTTCGCGATTTCAGGCCATCGGGCGAAACGCAGCAAGACACGACTGACCTCGCGACTTGACGAGATTGCCGGCATCGGGCCAAAACGGCGCAAGGCGCTGATCTCGCATTTCGGAGGCTTGCAAGGTATTTCAAATGCAGGGATCGACCAACTAACCGCAGTTCCTGGCATCAGCCGGGAACTGGCCGAAATAATTTACGCGGCGTTACATTGATGCCAATAAACATCCCGATTCTCCTGACTTGGCTGAGGATTATACTGATCCCGCTGATGATTGCTGTTTATTATGTGCCGGAATCATTGACTCAAGGCCTGGGTCGCGATCTTGTCGCAACCCTTATTTTTATTGTTGCGGCCGTAACCGACTGGCTGGATGGCTTCCTGGCACGTCGCTGGAACGAAACTTCCTCATTTGGAGCTTTCCTTGATCCGGTAGCCGACAAACTGATGGTCGCTAGTGCATTGATCATTCTGGTAGAGCTTGACCGGGTTGATATTATTCTCGCCACCATCATCATCGGGCGCGAAATCACGATTTCCGCTTTGCGTGAATGGATGGCTCAGATTGGCGCACACAAGAGCGTTGCTGTTTCAATGATCGGAAAAATCAAGACCGTTGCCCAAATGACCTCCATACCCCTGTTGCTTTATCACGCACCGATCGCCGGCTTCAACATCCAGATGATTGGCACCGGACTTATTTATATCGCTGCCGTACTGACTCTCTGGTCAATGGGTTACTACATGCGTATGGCCTGGCCGCATCTTATCGAACAGGACAGGAAGCGTTAATTCAGCCTTGAAATCGAGCAGATTGCGATCCGGAAACGAGTCAGGCTTGAGGTGAAATCGAGGTGAAATCGTTGACAGGTCACGCCAAGTCTTTATAATGCGCACTCGCTTCACGCGGGAGTAGCTCAGTTGGTAGAGCGATACCTTGCCAAGGTATAGGTCGAGAGTTCGAGACTCTTCTCCCGCTCCAAATTTTGGCG
>CAIVZW010000787.1 GCA_903910495.1 uncultured beta proteobacterium | reverse complement strand
CGGCAACGCACCACCAATCATTTTATGCAGAGATAAAGACATAAACCCAAATTAACCATTACTCATCGGCCGCCAACTTGGGCGACCGTATGTTGAGTCAGCTTGGCCCTCACCCCAACCCTCTCCCGCGGGAGAGGGTGCGCGGCAGCGCGGTGAGGGCTAGTTGTGCGCCACGTACGCCGTCTGTCGACTTATTTGGCGACTTCTGAGTAAGATGCGAACCCCTTGTGGGTCGGCCTTCAGGCCGACGTGTCTCCGGTTCCTGTCGGGCTGAAGCCCGACCCACAACGCTGATGAACAATCTGGGATAAAGTCATAAGTCATGACCGGGGTCTGGCCCGGTATTCTGGTATTGGATTCGCAACCGCATTCTCGCTGGCGGCAGAAGAATCGGTCATTTCTATCTTGCGAGTGGAGTAATAAAGCATGGGTTTGATTCTTTCGATCGATGTTGGCACAACGAATATCAAAGCGGCACTCGTCGACGAAGACGGACAAATCGTTGGTGAAACCAAAAGCATCAACATAAAATTAGAAGGGGATGCCACGGGCCGGGCCGAACATGATCCCGTTAAATTGAAAGCGGCATTACTGGACGTTTGCCAGCTGGCCATTGGCAACAGAGGACAGGATGTTGAGTGTTTTTCCCTGACGTCCTACATGTTTGGTCTGGTTCTGATGGACAAGGATCACCAAGCTCTGACCAATATCACAACTTACCTGGATACAAGGTCACAGACACACTATCCTCAATTCCTGCAAGCCATTGGTGATGCGGATCAGTATTCTCTGAGGACCGGTTGCCCGCCGATCTTTCAATATCCGATTGCCCGCTTGCATTATGTGGTGAGCAGGAATCCCGCCATAAGAGGCAGGGTTGCCTATGTGGTCGACTCAAAAGCCTTCATCATGCATGCCCTGACGGGTGAGTACTTCACGGATTACAGTACGGCCAACTCAATGGGTTGCCTGGATACTCATGGTCATTGGGACAAGGAAATCATTGAGGCGGTCGGATTCAGTACGGACCAGTTTCCAAGAGTCCTCAATGGGTTTTCAGACAAAATTAGATTGAAGGAATCCGTTTGTGCGAAATTCGGTTTGAAAACAGGCACGACCATTTCTCCGGGCTTATACGACGGAGCTGCCCTGGCTGCTGCGATGAGCGGATTCGAACCTGAGATTGCGGTGGGCAATTTCGGCACTTCCGGGATGTTCAGAGTACCGACTTCAGTACCGATTCAGGATCTTCAGGGAGGCACCCTGCAGAATTGCCTGTTGCGGCCAGGAAGTTTTTTCACCGGCGCGGGAATCAACAATTGCACCATTGCCACGAACCTGTTACTGAATGTATTGGGGCTGGATCTCGATTATTTGCAAAGGAAGGAATTATCGACTCCGGGCTCGAATGGTTTGATGACGTTTCCCTATTTCACCGGGGAACGAGACAAGGTGATCGGCAACATCGGAACCGGCGTGGTTTTTGGTCTCGGCATTTCTTCTACTCGTGATGATCTGGCCAGATCTTTCCTTGAAGGCGTTGCCTTCTCGTATTTGTTCGTCAAGCAGAAACTCGACCCCGAGAATAAAATCAAGGAATTTCGCCTGGGTGGAGGTGGCACGGCCAATTTGTCATGGATGCAGATCATGGCCGATACATTGAATTTGCCCGTTCGTCTGACGCAAAATCCGGAAATGGGAATTATTGGTGCGGCATCTCTGGCAAGATACGGAGAAGGTGCGGGTTTGTTGGCGAGTTCGCAACGTATTATGAAAAACGCCAGAACAATCGAGCCGATTGCGGCAAATGTCAGTATTTATCAGGAAATTGCCGGACGCTATTTTGCCGTTCGGGAATCATTGCGGGAACCTCTGCTGGCGCGTCAGGGGCTATCTCAATGAAACCTCTGGCGCCAGAATCCGTGGCCAGAATTCTGCCGCTGGCATGAGAAGTACAACATGAGTTTCAATAACATTTATTTATGGATTTAAGTCATGACCAACAAAAAAGTACTGATCGCAATTGTCAATTCAAGCTCCTTTGGGATTTCGTTTCCGGAACACCTCAGAAGTCTGGAAAAGTTTGCCGATCTGATCCGGGTTGAAATCCCGAAAGGTGCCGGGGCTTCTGTTTTTCATGAAAAGCTTGCTGCTGTCGATGGAATCATTGCCAGTGTCACACCGATATATACGAGAGAGGTCTTGCTCGGTCTGCCAAAACTGCAATTCCTGGCTCGTCACGGTGTCGGTTGCGACAACGTCGATCTGGATACCTGCACCGAACTGGGCATCGCCGTGTCCAAGGTCGGTCCGCTGGTCGAAAGGGAATCAGTCGCCCAGATGGCATTGGGCCTGATGGATGCCTCTTCACGACGGATCGTTGAAGGCAGTGCAATGGTCAGGGCTGGCGAATGGAACAAAAGGGCAAATATTGCTCTTGGCGTCGATTTCAACGGGGCAAGCATCGGCTTGGTGGGTATCGGAGCCATCGGGGGAACGGAGGCCAGAATTCTTGCTCTTGGCTATCAGGCCAATGTTCTTGCCTGTGATCCCTATGTCGATGCCAAGGAGATCGCTGCGCGTCATGCGACCAAGGTGAGCCTTGACGAGTTGATTGCCCGGAGTTGCATTATTTCGATTCACTGCCCGCTGACCAGCGAAACCTCGCGCATGTTCAGTGCCAAACAGCTTGCCGCAATGAACGATGGGACTATCATCGTGAACACCTGTCGCGGCGAAATTTTCAATCAGACTGATCTGATCAACGCACTCAATTCAGGGAAACTCGGTGGCTATGCCTCCGATGTCGTCGAAGGCGAGCCTATCGGCGCCGACCATATCCTGCTGGCAACCAGGAATGTGATCATCACGCCTCATCTGGGTGGCTATTCAGCGGTTTCCCTGCGGGGAATGGGCAAGACCATGGTCGATGACATGACGAGCGTTTTCGTGCACAACGGATTCCCGGGGGTCATCGCAAACAGCAAGATCGATTTGCAAAAATCCAGAATTGCCAGATTCAGAATGTCATAAGAACAGTGATTGCGGCTTGATAGAAAAAAGGGCGCGGAATGATCCGCGCCCTTTTGATTTCTGCTGCCGCAGAGTTTTCCTAGACGTTGTAAGCGCTTGACGAGGTCGTTCCGCCCTTGCCGGTCCAGTTGGTGTGGAAGAACTTGCCGCGCGG
>CAIVZW010000786.1 GCA_903910495.1 uncultured beta proteobacterium | reverse complement strand
GCGCGGGCGGAACATCCGCCCGTGTTGGACCATAACCCCGTTCTACCACAATTTGCGGCGTTAGCCAACTGTGCGGAATGCCGCATTCTGCCCTGTTTGGCGGCGGCGGATAGCTCTGGAATCTCTCGCAGCGGCGCATCGCATAACCTCCCAGAACCAGTCGGGATTTGCCAATAACGCTCAGGGAAAAAACATCGCCAAAGACCTGTCGGATAAGGTGCAACTGCTGGGATTGGTAGAGTAACTGCAATGCAACGGTGGACAAGGCAATCGCGTAGCCCATGGCTGAGCGTCGTCGAGGTAAGTGTGTTGATTATGCGCGAATGCGCTTCCGCCAAGTCGCTGGAATCGGGGTCCTATTCTGGACCGAGATTTGTGCGCCGATCCCAACTCAGAGCTTTGAACACTTGTTCCCATCACCATGTCAAATATGTTCACACAAAGCCACTAGCAACAAGCACTGCAATGACGCACACACCGAGAAAACTAGGCGCCGGAGATCTCGTAGTCGGAGGTCGATACCTGCACGTCAATGGAGGCTTCATTCGGCAGATTCTCGCCATCGAGGCCGGCACAGTGTATTGGCAAGATCAGGTAGGCAGTGGACAATGCTCGAAAAGCGCTTTCATAAAACGCTGCCCCGCTCTTGCCCCGAATGAGACGCCGGCACTGGCGACAGCTCAGGTCCCCGGCGCGGCGCAACCGCCGATAAAAGCGGAGTTCTCCCTCCGGGACGAGGCGAATGCCCTTACCGCCTACGCATTTCGCAATGGCTTCATCGAAGATCTTCACGCGGGTAAAGATTCGCCATTGCTCCGGGAACCCGGCTACAGCCGCATTTCCGACGATGAGATGCGACGCTTGATGGTCGAATCGTCGGAGAAATTGGAGCGTTTGCTTCAGATTAAGCGCAGCAACCCGGAAGAATACGACGCCTTCGTTCGCCGCTACCACAGAACCTATTGTCGCGGCTGGAAGCGGGATTGAGTGAGCGCTCCACAAGAAGTTCAGCGGGAGGTTTTGCAGACTCAGACCTCGGATCGTGGACGAGGGATTTTATATCGCTCCCGGGCACTGATCACGGACGTCAGCGAAATCCCCAAGCTGTCACCGGGCGACTTGTTTGTCCTTGAGTTGCCCCAGCATCTCGATATCGACCGGCGTCCAGCGTCGGCAGCCCGAGCTGCAGGCGGGAATCGCCAGGATTTTCCGCTTGTGGGTTACGGAATAGGCCGGGCATCGCAGTTGCCCGGCGAATACCCTGTCCGGCATCGTTCCCAGCAACGCGACCTCGGCTTCGCTCCACTGCCGGTGGTCGGGGACGCGAGGGAATGGTTCGGCCCCCGAACTTTCACCCGCCGAAGGGCCTGGCTGCCGGCTGGGATGTTGTCACGTTGCTGCGACATTCCAAAGATAGGATAGTCGGAGGTGCCCCCTAGAAGCTAGCACCATGGCTATTCCAAATCGTCCATGCTGTCAGAAGTTCCATTGCCTTCCTGTCCTCGAGGCGGCGGACTTTCGGTCCCGGGCCATATCACTACGAGAGCTTCGACGAGCGGCACCCTGAAGCCGGTCTTCAACGTAGGCACGTCGCTTTCGATAAGCCGCAGAGCGGACTCCACAGCACCTTGAATCACCACCAGATCTTGAAGTAGCCCGCACGGGCGCCGAAGCAAACTCAGATGTTCCACCATTTCATTCAACCGCCGCAACGCTTGCCAGTCACGGAGAATAATCCACTCACCCGTTTCCGCAGACCTCTCAGCGGCCAACACGACGCTCCGAACGGGCACACACTTGCCTGTCACCCGGTCCAGAATGCGGGCCACAACAATAGGCTGATGCAAAAGCGTGCTGCTCACGATCGCGGCACAGGCCGGTTCATTAACGGCTTGTAGAAGCGCCTGCTCCACAATTTTGTGTCCGACGCCGACTACGCGCTTCACCGCGTCCTTGCCCCGGACGGTCCGATCGAATACGAGTCCCTCGTAAGTCGAACGGACCCCGACTGCGTGCATCCACGCATCCGGGGTCTTGAACCCAAGCGAACCGTCATCTCCCCGCCTTGGACGCCTTCGGTTGAGAACAAGCATCGTTTCCAGGAATGGCCGAAGGTCCGGGAGG
>CAIVZW010000785.1 GCA_903910495.1 uncultured beta proteobacterium | reverse complement strand
TGCCATGATAAACAAGGCAAACGTCACCTTGCAGAAGGAATTGGCCGAAGCCCACAAGACCATTTTCCGTGAAGAAAACAAAAAACTGTTGCTTAAGTTCGAGGCCGAGTTCGATCAATACAGGCGCAATGTGAATCGGGCGACCACACTGCTGGAAAAAGAGGGCTTTAATAAAAGCGAGGCGGTGGCATACATTTCCAGCCCGGAATTCATAAAAGTTGGTGACGCCGCTGACGATATCATTGACCAGATTATCAAGATCAAGGAAGAAGGTGCAGGGAAAACAGCGCAGGCAATGGTAGATATGAGTGAGAGAAGCCGCAATATTTCGTTGATCTTGCTACTGGCAGGGCTGGTGCTGGGGAGCGTTTGCGGGTTGATTATGGGTAGATCCATCAAGCGACCGAACGACGGACTGCTCAATTCCGTCGAGGGACTGGCAGCCGGCAAACTCGACGACGCCATCCCCCATACGGACTATCAAAATGAAATCGGCGTCATGGCCCGCGCCATCAAAGTACTCCAAAATGTCTGCCGGGGGATGGATAACCAGCGGTGGATCAAGACGAATGTTGCGGAGATTTCCTCCCGATTGCAGCATGCTGATGACTATAGCGGCTTGGCGCGAGAATTCTTGTCTGCAGCCTGCCCGTTGCTGGGCGCCGGCTTTGGCGTTTTATACCTCCATGAAGAAAATGAGTTGAGGATGCTGGGCGCCTACGGATGGCGCGAGCGCAAGAATCTCAACCTGAAACTGGCGCTCGGCGAAGGATTGCTCGGCCAAAGTGCGATCGAGAAACAGCCCATCACAATTACCAATCCGCCGGAGGATTACGTCAAGATCGGCTCGGCACTGGGAGAAGCAACGCCCCGAACCGTTTCGGTATTGCCTATCATGCAAGGAGGCGAACTCCTCGGCATGCTGGAGATGGCATCTTTCCAGCCCGTCAGCGAGCGCGAAACTGAGTTGCTCGATGCGCTGATCCCGGTTCTGGCGACGAGCATGCAGATTCTTGAGCGCAACATCACCGCCCGGAGGCTGATGCAGGAGGCCCAGGAAAGGGCCACGCAGATGGAAACTCAGGCGGCGCAATTAGAAGAGCAATCCGTGGAGATGGAAGCACAGCAGTCCGAGCTTTTGAAGACGGAGAATTGGTACCGCCGCATCGTGGAAGCCGCCAACGCCATGCTGGTGGTTGATGAGCAAGGCGTCATCGTTCTCTGCAACCCCCAGGCCGAAACCATTTTCGGCTATCGAGCGGGTGAACTCTCAGGTCAGCGGGTGGACGCACTGCTGCCTTCCTGGGCTGAGGCAGAGACCCAAGCCAGGCTCATGGCAGCAGACGATCCCCTGAAAAAGCAAGCCCTGATGAAGTTGCAAGCCCTGTGCAAGGATGGAAGTGAGGTTGCCATCGAAGCGGCATTGAACAGGCTGCCGGACTCCGGGGACAAGGGCGCCTGCGCCTGCGTATCGGTCCGGGATTTGACGGGGCGTGCGAAAACCTCGGCGACTTGAAATACAAAATAAGCAAGCGGGAGCAAGAATGAAAAAACTGAATGCTTTCTTTCAAAGATTGACCG
This sequence comes from uncultured beta proteobacterium, assembly GCA_903910495.1. The sequence continues at coordinate 517 of CAIVZW010000785.1, read as the reverse complement.
TGGCTCAGCGCATGGCGGGCTTTACCGCCGTCGCCGTTATCACCGTCCTGTATGTTGGGCTGACAACATTCCCCGAACTTAAAAGGCTGGCGGAAATCAACGGGCGTTTCTACGAACATTCCCTGACCACCACCAATACCGTCAGGGATATGAAATTCACACTGCTCTACATGCGGCGCGTGACGCGGGATGCCATCTTTGAAACCGATCCCGGTAAACGGGCGGAACAGATCGCCAGCCTGGAAACGTATCACCGCACGTTTTTCGATCAAACGGCCATCCTTCGCAAATCGTTTCTCGGGGAGCAGCAACTGATTTCTGATACGGAAGCACAGTATCGAAACCTGATCACCTATACCAACGAGTCGCTGGCCCTACTCAAAGCCGGCAAGCAGGACGAAGCCTGGAGGCGATCCATTGATCGTACCCCAGGCAATCCAGGCCCGCTGGTTGCGGAAAAACTCGATCGGATGCTCACGGAAGCTTCCGAAAGGGCGGCGAAAATGAACCAGGAGGC
>CAIVZW010000784.1 GCA_903910495.1 uncultured beta proteobacterium | reverse complement strand
CGCGATCCTTCTCAGTGAGATGCAATTCGGTCTGTCGCATGGCCAACTCCTCGTCTTTAGGTGGATATGCGACATCATAATACATGTTCCGTTATTTGTGGGTCTTAATACTAGGCCAAATACGGATCAGTTAAGTCGTCATCCCCGCTAAGGCGCGCCTTAGCGGGGATGACTAATTCCATTTTTTGAAAGCATAGCGCCCCAGATTTTATCTATCGTAGGGTTATTGCTTTCGGCCGCGCGATAAAGCCGAACTTCGAGAGGGCAACTCCAGCGGGCGGGGCCTGCCGACACAAGTCGCCCTTCGACCATTTCGCGTCCCACGCAACTTTCCGGCAACCAACCCAGGCCATGCCCTTCAATAATCATCCCTTTGAGCGCTTCGGCCATATGCGTATCGAAGGAACGATCGAAACTGCAGCGTTCCCCGGCGCCGAGAAGAATCATCTCGACCACGTGCGCCAGGTAGGTGCCGGACGAATAGGCCAGAAACGGCACCGGTTCGCCTGTGCGTCCCGGTAGGAAGTATCTGGGTCGGTTATCCTTACCATTACGTGGTGCTGAAAATGGCAGCATCCGGTCCATGCTGAGCATCAGGTGCGGAAATCGATCCGGGTCAAGCAACACCGGAAGCTGCGGATGATGGTAGATGATCAGCAAATCCGTTGCTCCTTCAATCAACGCAGTTGCACCCTCTTGGATATTTACCGCGCTGACCCGGGCCAAGATGGTACCGAGTTTATCTTTCAGCAGCTTCAGCCAATGAGGAAAATAGGTCAGGGATAGCGTATGGGTTACGGAAAAACGCACCATATCGTGGCTGCCGAGCATTTGACCGCGCAAGACGGTCCGAATGTCGTACGTTTTTCGCAGGATATCGACGGCAAATCCCCGGAAAATCCGACCAGCCGGCGTCAGGTGAACACCTTGCTCTCGGCGATCGACCAATTCCACGCCTAGCCAGTCTTCCAGTGCCTGAATATGGCGACTGAAAGTGGGTTGTGAAACGTTTCTATGCTCTGCCGCACGCGAAAATGCTCTGGCATCGGTTAGGCTGAGAAAGTCTTCAATCCATTTTATTTGCATAATTTGCCTCTTAACTGCATTGATTCATTTGTGATGCGGAGGGGCTGCGTGCCATCGGCTTTATACTGATTCCGTGAGTAGTTTATGCAATATTTGCATAACTGAATCGAAATAGAACCAGTTTACTTTAGGATCACTTTACTTTAAGTCACCCATGGGAAGAGACATGACCTCCACATGCCGCAACGAACATGATCTGCTTGGCAACAAGGATGTACCTGCCGAGGCATATTACGGGATCCACACCCTGCGTGCCGTAGAAAATTTCGACATCACGGGAATTACCATTGCCGTTTACCCGGACCTGATTCGCGCTCTAGCCCAGATCAAGAAAGCCGCTGCCCAGGCCAACCTTCAACTGGGTCTGCTCGACGGGAAAATCACCAACTCCATCTGCACAGCATGCGACGAAGTCATCGCTGGAAAATTGCACAAGCATTTTGTGGTTGATGTCATTCAGGGCGGCGCTGGCACCTCGACCAATATGAACGCCAACGAGGTGATCGCCAACCGGGCGCTGGAAATTCTTGGCCACCAGCGTGGCGAATACAACTATCTGCACCCTAATGAACATGTCAATATGAGCCAGTCGACCAACGATGTCTATCCGACGGCGCTCAAGTTAGCCACCTACGTTGGCATCTTCGGCCTAGTCGAGGCCATGGCCCATCTGCGCCGAGCCTTCGAGCGCAAGGCCGAGGAATTCGCCGACGTGCTTAAGATGGGGCGTACCCAACTCCAGGATGCCGTACCCATGACCCTCGGCCAGGAATTCTCGACCTATGCTGTGATGCTTGGTGAAGACGAGGAGCGCCTCAAGGAGGCCGCGCTGTTGATCCGCGAAATCAACCTCGGCGCCACCGCCATCGGCACCGGCATCAACGCCCACCCCGATTATGCCCAGCTAGTCTGCCGCAAGCTCATCGAAATCAGCGGCATCCCGGTCGTTACAGCACCCAACCTGATCGAAGCGACCCAGGACTGTGGATCGTTCGTCCAGCTTTCTGGCGTTCTCAAGCGCGTCGCGGTTAAACTGTCCAAGACATGTAACGACCTGCGCCTTCTCTCATCGGGTCCGCGCGCCGGAATTGGAGAAATCAACCTTCCGCCACGCCAGGCCGGTTCGTCGATCATGCCGGGCAAGGTCAATCCGGTGATTCCGGAGGTGGTCAACCAGATCGCTTTTGAAGTCATTGGCAACGACATGACCGTTACCTTCGGCGCTGAAGGAGGTCAGTTGCAGTTGAACGCCTTTGAGCCGATTATCGCGCACAGCCTGTTCAAGAGCGTCCAGCATCTACGCAAGGGTTGTCTTACTCTGGCTGACAATTGTGTGGATGGCATCACCGCCAACCGCGATCGCATGCTGGCCAGCGTTAAAAACTCCATCGGCATCGTCACCGCACTTAATCCCTACATCGGCTACGCCAATGCCACCGAAGTTGCCACCGAGGCGTTCGCTACAGGCCGGGGTGTGGCGGAGGTCGT
>CAIVZW010000783.1 GCA_903910495.1 uncultured beta proteobacterium | reverse complement strand
CCATCCGTCCCGGTAATCAGGATCCCTTCGCGGGCATGGATAAAAACACTCGCCGCCAGCTGCAGCTTCTCTTCAGAATGCTTGATCCCGGTGATGTCGAGACAGGAGCCGATGTAACCCAGAAAAACGCCCTGCTCGTCATAACGCGGCACGCCATGATCCGTCAGCCATCGATAGTGGCCATCGAAACGGCGCAAGCGATACTCCATGGAGAACTCCTGGCGCGACTCAAAGGCGCTCACATAGGCGTCCACACAAGCTTGCCGATCCTGCGCATGAACGCCCTGCGCCCAGCCATTGCCGTGCTCCTGTTCGCTGCTGTGCCCGGTGAAATCGAGCCAGATCTGGTTGAAGTAGGTGCGCAGCATGTCCGTGCCGGAAATCCAGATCAGGGCTGAAGCATTATCGGCCAGCGTCCGGAATCTGTTTTCGCTGGCCTTGAGTGCGTCTTCCCGCCGGCGCAGAGTGTCCAGCAGGCGATTGAAACCGCCGATCAACTGGCCGATTTCATCCGGCCGGACGATGGCCAGGGCTTGCAAAGGCTGGTCTGAGGCGGACAAGTCAAACAGCGTTGCCAGGGCAGTGCGAATCGGTGCCAGTTGGCGATCGAGCATGCGCGCGATAAGCCACCAGGTCAGGCCAGCCGCCAGCAGGGTCAGCACCAGCGTGGCCAGCAGCAGGCGTTGCTGCAGGGCGTCGATCGGAGCAAAGGCTTCTGCCGTCGGCAGCGCGCTGGCGATGAACCAGCCGGCGACGGGAATCCCTTTGCCGGCAAACAGCTCTTCGGGGCCACGCGAACTGCGGGCCACGCCATAACCTTCATAACCCTGCATGAATCTGTCGTGCATCGCATTGAGACCGGGTTCAGGGGTCGCCTGCATGTTGCGGCCGCTATCCGTGGCGGTTACAAACAGCTTGTGCTGCGGGGCGACCAGCAGATAGCTGCCCGTCTTCCCGTAGCCGTTTTGCATGATCGTACTGAGGAAATTGGGCTGACCGAGGTTGATCGTCCCCACCATGACACCGATCACCTTGCCCCGGGCATCGCGAATCGGTGCCGTCAGGCTGAGAATCGGGGCGAGCAGCTTCTTGCCCATGGCCGGCCTGCCGATCACCGGCCTGCCCTCCCTGAGCGGAATAGCAACGGAACTCCTGTCCATGTAATCGGTGCCGATCCGGCCGGCCGAACGTGGAACATCGGCAATCGCGATGCCATCCGCTCCGGTGACAAAAAGGCCGCCGTTGAACAGTGACTGAAAGACCGGGCGCTGCTCCAGGTGGGCCTGCAGCAGCGCGGTGTCGAGCATCCACTGCGGACGAATTTCGGCAGCCACAATTTCCATTGACTGCAGGCGCTCGAGCAGTTCCTGATTGACCTGTGCGGCAAGCAGCGAGACGGTGGCGAATTGCTGCTCACCGAGCTGTCTTTGCATATCCTCGCGCAGCAACCGGCTGGAATAAAACGCCAGCAGCCAGACACTGAGCAGAAAAATGAGCAGCGTGCTCAGGACCACTCGGGTCCTGAGCAGCGTGCCTTCCGGAAAGAGCGTGATGTTCATGTCGGCTTCATTGATCCCATGCGTTGCTCGGCCAAACGAAGGCAGCTGCGAGGCAAGCCTTCATCCAGTTGGCCTGGGAGTCATACTGCGCCGGGCGCAAGCGCCGGGATATCGGCACATGGCTGATTGTTGTGTCGGTCAGGAGGTGCGCCGGTGTAGGACTACGCCTACACCGGCGTAGGCGCATTGGAAGCGGGATGGGCCGCCCTTGGCGGCGGCGCGTCCGAACTAGAGCGCCGCGTCGAGCAGGCCGTGCTCGAGGGCGTAGCGCAGCAGATCGGCGAGTTGGGTCATCTGCATCTTCTGCAGGATGCGCATCTTGTACGTACTCACCGTCTTGGCGCTCAGATTGAGCTGCTCGGCGATTTCTTTGATCCCGCTGCCCTG
>CAIVZW010000782.1 GCA_903910495.1 uncultured beta proteobacterium | reverse complement strand
CCGACGCCATCCTGCTCATCGCCGCCGCGCTCGATCTGCCGACGCTGCAGCAGTTCGAGGCCATCGCTTCAAGCCTGGGCCTGGCCGTGCTCGTCGAAGTGCACGACGGCGCAGAACTGAATCTGGCCCTGCAGCTCGAAACCCCGCTGATCGGCATCAACAACCGCAACCTGCGAACGTTCGAGGTCAGCCTGCAAACCACGCTTGACCTGCTGCCACGCATTCCGGCCGGACGTATCGTGGTCACCGAGAGCGGCATTCTGGCGGCGGGCGATGTCGCCTTGATGCGCCGCAACTCGGTGCAGGCCTTCCTGATCGGCGAAGCCTTCATGCGCGCGCCCAGCCCCGGGCAGGCCCTGGCCGGCCTGTTTGCCGTGTGAACCGCCTGTGGGTCGGCCTTCAGGCCGACAACGGTACTTTACGCCTTGACAGCAAATTCCTTCCACCCCATCACTCGGCAACTCTGTCGCGTGTAATCGCCTTCGCCACCAAAGATTACCCATGGGTCAAGCGCCTTGCCGTCGGTAAGGCCTTTCCATTTCAGCACGGAGGCCGGCCAGTCGCCAGCAAACGTGGCGCCCGACTTGATCTCAATCGCCTGCAAACCGCCAGGCGTTTCAAACAGCACATCGACCTCGTGCCCCACGTTGTCACGCCAGAAATAAAGATCGACCGGCTCACCGGCATTCAGGCGCTGCTTGACCAGTTCCGACACAACCCACGTTTCGAACATTGCGCCACGTGCGGCGTGCGTGCTTATCGTGGCGGCATCGCGAATCCCGAGTAGCCAGCCCATCAAGCCGACGTCGAGAAAATAGAGTTTGGGTGTCTTGACCAGCCGCTTGCCGAAATTCCGGTGATAAGGCGGCAGGCGCAAAACCAGATAACTGGCCTCCAGCACTGAAAGCCATTCGCGCGCAGTCACCGCCGAAATGCCGCAATCCGCACCCAGTGTCGTGAGATTGAGCAACTGCCCCGAGCGTGCCGCGCACATTCTGACAAAGCGCTGGAACCGGGTCAGGTCGCGAACCGCGATCAACTGCCTGACATCCCGCTCCAGATAGGTCGCCACGTAGTTGGCAAACCAGTCACCCGGTGCCAGTTCACGATCATACAAGGCCGGATAGCCACCTTGCCACAAACAGGTTTCCAGAGTTGCCGGCAGGTGATTTGCCGCAGACAGTTCGCTCGCCGAAAACGGCAATAGTTCCACGCGACCAACCCGACCCGCCAGGCTCTGGCTCATCTTTGAGGACAACTCGAACTGTTGCGAACCGGTCAGCACAAAATCCCCCATGCGCCGGCGCTCATCAACCCATCCCTGTAACCACGACAAGAGCGCTGGACAGCGCTGCACTTCATCCAGAACTGCACCTTCCGGAAAGCGCTGCAAGAAGCCCCTCGGGTCGCGCTCAGAAAATTCAAGCTCGTCCGGGTTTTCCAGCGACACATACGCCTTGTCGCCAAATGCAGCCTTGGCGAGAGTGGTCTTGCCCGCCTGTCTTGGGCCGGTCAATGCGACAACGGGAAAGCCCTTGGCTAATCGCTTGAGCGTTGAGAGTGCTTGGCGGGGAATCATTCTTACAAATCCGATATTTTAATTTCGATTTGTAAGAATAGACCAGATCGCCTGGCAAGACCAGTCAAAGTCAATCGGCAAATAAAACATAACATCGGACCATCTCTGACGCGCTGTCACGCTGCTGGTCGAAGAGCCGGTTTTCAGTCTGTCTGAGCGACTGACACCCAGTCTGACGGATCCATCTTCTCCATCCACGCCGGCCTGTCTGGCGTGACTGTAGGTCGGCCTTCAGGCCGACAACGGCGCTTATGCATGTCGGCCTTCAGGCCGACCCACAGTCGGCAGGGCGAATGGCAGGAGGTTTTGAAATCACCCGTTCTGTTGCAATTCCACAACATAGCCGCCAAACAAGTACCGGAAAACTCGCTTCAGGCTTGTCCCGTGACGCATCCTTTGCCATCATTCGTTCAGCTTCTCATCAATGAGAGGTCCAGTTTGGTGGGGCCGTAAAAAGCACTGCCGACCTTAAACCTAGAGGAGATTCACAATGCAAAAGAAAATTATCGCACTGGCAGTTGCCGGTCTGGTCTCGGGCTTTGCTGTTGCCCAGTCCAATGTAACGATTTACGGCGTGGTTGATCAGAGCTACCTGTATAGCAAGAGCAACTCCGGACTCGCAGCCGGTGGTGATTACAAGTTCAGCGGCATGAGAGATGGCAATGACAATGGCCTCAACGGTACGCGCCTTGGTTTCAAGGGTGAAGAAGCGCTGGGCAATGGCCTCAAGGCTATTTTCAATCTTGAATTGCGCCTCTGGGCGAATGATGGCGTCCAAACAAATCAAAT
>CAIVZW010000781.1 GCA_903910495.1 uncultured beta proteobacterium | reverse complement strand
GGCAATGTCTAAGGACAAGAACGCACTGCACCAGATTGAGAAATCACTGCACGCTCTTGGTAATGCAATTTTCAATCGCGTTCCAGGCGTCGAACATGACTTTTCATTTCATTTCAATATCGCCTTGGCTACCGAAAACCAATATTTTATTTCATCGCTAATGGCTATTCGATCACAGTTTTCGATAGGAACATCGGTAACGCATAATTTGACGGTGCATAGAACGAAGGAGCGTCAGCAAGCGATACAAGGTGAGCACGAATCCATTTATGCGGCGATAGCAAGAGGTGATGCAGCAGGGGCTCGGGAGTCTATGCGCTCGCATATTGAGAATGCTCGTCGCAGACTTTTTGAGGGAAATCTCGATCAAGTTTAATTTGGCGCGACAGAGGGTGTCGTTTCAGGGACAAGATATGCCCGATAGTCAAATTACATGAAGGGGATGGCAATGGGGCTATGGATTTCTCGCAGCAATCCGATAAAGCAATACCTACTCGCCGTTGGTTCCTCCGTGGTTGGTCTAATTCTGATCGTCGGCTTTCATAGCGACCGGTCATTGAATGGGAATGCCATGGCGGGTTTCCTCTTAGGAATTCTTCTGGCAGTTATTGGTGTCGCGGGCTTTCTGGCAACTGGCAAGCAGACGGTAGTAATTGACGCCAAGAAGCGCCGTATTTCCATTGAGGACTCAAGGCTGTTTTCTAAGAAAAATCGATTCATCCTGTTTAGCGAAATTGCTGATGTCAGCATTGGCTATCTTGGCAAGAGATCAAATTATGTGACTTGCTTTTATCTGGTACTCAAGCTGAGAAATGGCGAAGAATACCCCTTGTTTGCGCCAGGTCGATTCTTTGAGGGCGGTTCGGATAGGTCGGTGGTAGCAGGATGGCAGAAACGCCTTCAAGACTGTATGAACCTGTAGGCGGAGAAGTTCCTTCTTTATGATTGGCTGCAAGGAGACCAGGAAAATACTGTCTTCTTTTCAAAAGAATGAGCGGCAGCAAAGGGTCGCTATGCGGAAATGGGGCCGAATACGAAACTAGAATTCAGATCCAGCAAGTTAACCTCGGAACCGGCCTGTCCGCCCTGGAGAGGTTTTTCGATACAAACTGGTTTTGGCGCCAAACCGGCTCCATCCACAGGAAAAGCCGGATACCCGATTTGTTTTGCCTTTAGCGCAGCCAGCCTTTTTTCCCGAAGAACCAGAACGGAACGGCCACGGAAATGAACATCAGTACCAGCGAGAACGGGTAGCCGTACTCCCAGTTGATCTCGGGAAACCAGTTCTTGAAGTTCATGCCGTAGATGCTGGCAATCAGGGTGGGCGGCAGCATGGCGACCGAGGCCACGGAAAAGATCTTGATGATCTTGTTCTGGTTGATGTTGATGAAGCCGACCGTGGCGTCCATCAGGAAGTTGATCTTCCCGAACAGGAAAGACGTGTGTCCGTCGAGCGATTCGATGTCGCGCAGAATCTGTCGCGCATCCTCCAGTTGTTCGGTATTGAGGAACTTGCCCCGGGTCAGGAAGGAAACGGCGCGCCGAGTGTCATGAACGTTACGCCGGATGCGCCCGTTCAGGTCTTCCTCGCGCGCAATGTCGGCCAGGATCTTGGCCGCTTCGGTATCGGTGATTTCGGTGCCTAGCACATGCTTGCTGACATCCTCCAGCGCCGCATAGACGTCCTCCAGCGCGTCGGCCGAATACTCGGCATCGGCGGCGTAGAGGTCGAGCAGAACATCCTTGCCATCGGTCACGTAGCCTGGCTGGGTACGCGCGCGTAGCCGCTGCAGGCGAAAGACCGGTAGTTCTTCGGTACGCACGGTGAACAGGATGTCCCGGTGCAGAATAAGGGCCACCGCCACGTTGCGCGAACCCTCCTTGGTGTCGAGCAGAAAGTCGGAGTGCAGGTGAATTTCGCCGTTGTCCTCGACGTAGAAACGTGCACTCGCCTCGAGGTCGGTCAGGTTGCTAGGATTCGGCAACTGGACATCAAAGAAGCGTCCGACCCACGACCGGATCTCCGGTGTCGGTGCCACCAGATCGATCCAGATCGGCTTCAGGCATTTCAGATCGTAGGGCGTGTTGACGCCAATCTGGCTGAGCCGGCCATTGCGCAGCTCGAAGGCGCTGATGGTCGTTTTTTCGTTGCGGTGATGGCTGTCGCCGATCAGGTCCTGACGTACTTCGTCCGAGAGTATCTCGAGGATGGGTTCGCCACGCTCCTCACGCACTTCATACCAGACGATCAGGCGCTCTTCGGGCTCCAGAGCCTCGATGATCTGGGCAATCTCGGCCAGGGGAACGCGTTCCAGCAGGCTGCGCAATCCGGCCAGATGCTGCTTGTGCACCACGTCTTCGACCAGATCGTGGCGTGGCATGTCCTGGCGATGAACGAGATCCTCTACGAGCTTGTGCTTGGCGAGCAGGTCTTTCACACTGGACAGGTGATCCTGGATTTTTTTTTCTTCACTCATCGGAGGTACCTCCCCTGTCTTGCAGCGCGTCAAACAGGCGAAGATTTTAGCACGCTGCAGCGAAGTAGCCGAAACGCAATAGTTTTACCTTTTACCTCAGGGAAACGACGGGTAGAGCGATAAATTTTTTGTTCAGGGAAGCTGCGCCGACGGCATGCGGGCAAGAATGGCCTCGGCCTTACTGGTCAGGCCCGGTGCGCTGCGGTTGCGGTCGTAGAAACGCGGGCTCGGTACCATGCCCGCCAGCCTTGCCGCCTGTTCGTCAGAAAGCTGTGCCGCACTGATGCCGAAATAGTAGCGCGCTGCCGCCTCGGCGCCGAACACACCGTTACCCCATTCAATGACATTGAGGTAAACCTCGAAGATGCGCTGCTTGCTCCACACAGCCTCGATCATCAGGGTCACCACGGCCTCCTGCGCCTTGCGCCAGGGGGTTTTCGAAGGAGTCAGGAAAAGGTTTTTGGCCAGTTGTTGCGAGATGGTCGAGCCGCCGGCTACGACCTTGCCTCGTTTCCGGTTTTTCTCGATGGCCTTCTGGATGCCGTCCCAGTCGAAGCCTTCGTGATGGACGAACAGATCGTCTTCGGCGACGATGAGGGCGCGCTTCAGGGGGTTCGATATCTTTGCGTAGCTGACCCACTGTTTTTTCAGCTGGGCCCTGGGGTCTTTGGCCTGTAACTCGACAAGCCGGATTTCCATGAAACGCGTGCTGTCCGGGTTAACCCAGCTCCACCAGAGTACCCAGCCAAAAAGCCAGAGTTGATAGAGGAACAACAGCCCGAACAGCGTGACAACGAGCCGTTTTATCCAGCGGACGACAAAAATCGCGGCACGCTTACCACTCATGCCTTCTGCAGAAGCTCCATCACCGGGGCAATGCCGGGACGTACGCCCCGCCAGACATAAAAGGCTTCAGCCGCCTGTTCCAGAAGCATGCCCAGGCCTTCGGAAATCATCGCCGCCCCCTGTTCTCGGGCAAAAATCCGGAAAGGGGTATCGCCCAGCCCGTACATCATCTTGTAGGCCAGGCTGCCGGGAGCGAAAATGCCATCGGGCAACGGCGGCATCTTGCCCTGGAGACTCGCCGACGTGGCGTTGATGACGATGTCGAAGGATTGCCCGGCCAGATCAGGGAAGTCGCGGCCCGAGATGGGGCCAAGATGGGCAAAATGATCGACCAGCACATGGGTCTTGGACTCCGTGCGGTTGGAAACAACCAGAGCTGCCGGCCGTTCGTCGAGCAGCGGCCCGATCACACCGCGTGCCGCCCCGCCTGCGCCAAGCAGCAGTACGCGCTTGCCGGCGATGGGCTGGGCCAGATTGACGGTGATATCGCGGACCAGCCCGACACCGTCGGTGTTGTCACCGATAATCTCATCGCCGTTGAAGACCAGTGTATTGGCTGCGCCCGCCAGTTCGGCGCGCGCGGTCAGCCGGGTCACCAGCTGAAAGGCTTCCTGCTTGAACGGCACGGTGACATTGGCACCGCGCCCACCCGCGGCAATGAAGGCGTCCACGGCATCGGCAAAGCCATCAAGTGACGCGAGAATGGCTTTATATTCAATATCCTCGCCGGTCTGGCGGGCAAAAGCGGCGTGGATGACGGGCGACTTGCTGTGGCCGATGGGATTTCCGAAAACGCAGTATTTATCAGTCATGTCGATCTGTTCGTGTGGGAGGGGAAGGATGGTTTGGAGTTCAGCGCGGCGAATTGGTTTCAACTTGGTTGTTGCGGGTGAACGTCCAGCTGCGGGTAAATTCCAGGATATCGTAGTCGCGGCGGATGTCAGGGGTGAACGCGCCAAAGGGGGCAGCCATCTGCACAATGCGGCGCGCCGCGTCATCGAGGATTTTGTAGCCTGAAGAGCGGTTGATTTCGACCCGATCGATGCTGCCGTCGCTTTTTATTCTGACCGACAGGATGAGGCTTCCGTATAGCTTGCCCTTGGCCGCCTCCGGGTAATTCAGGGTGCCGACGCGTTCGACCTTGATGCGCCAGTCTTCGCTGTATTGTGCGTAACTGACGCCCTCGGCCCGGGTACCCATGTTTTTTACGCGCGGGCGCTTGTTGTATTCATCGGTTTGCCGGTCGATTTCACCCTCAAGGCGCGCCATTTCCAGCGCACGCGTTGCCAGATCTCGACCGCTCAGGCTCGGAGCTGTTTCAGGCTGGGCCTCCTTGTCGGTCTGCAGGCGGGCTGTTTCCTTGCTGCGCGCCAGCGCCAGCAAGCGCTGTTGTTGCGCCTCAAGGGCCTGCACGCGCTTCTGTGCCTGCTCGAGTTCGCTGCCGCTCTGCACTCTGGCCGAGGGCGGCAGGGGTGTCCTGGCTCGCCGGTTCTGCTCCGTGTTGCCGCCGCCGTCAAGATTGGCCTGGGCCAGCGCCTGGGCATTCGTCGGTTTGCGCGCCGCTTTGCTGTTCACCAGGATGATCTCGAGTGCTTTGTCCTGGAACGCGCGCGAGGCCTCGGGGAACTTGAAGTGGAGCGAGAGCAGCACAGCGTGGAAAAACAGCGAAGCACCCAGCGCAATCCACAGATTGCGGTCGGCGGGGGGCACAGCCCACAGGTGGCGGGTTACGCTGCTCACGTCAGTCAATGGCCTCCACGGCGTCCTCGCTGAACTCCTCAATCCCGGGTGCAGCCTCGTTCAGCGTCTCGAGATAACGACAAGCGAGTTCAAGCGTCAGCGGGTCGATCGCTTCGATGCTCAGGCGCAGGCGCTGACCCGGCTTCAGGTCGGGCGCCGACGCGATACGCTGAATTATGGGCAGATGATCGAGTTTGGCAAGTCCTTCGCGGCGGATCGTTGCGTCAATGGTCGTCAGTCCTTCCTGCTGCAGCCAGCGCAGGCACCAGTAACGCTCCATGCCGCGCTGGAATTCGGCGTAGGCGCTGTAGGTCAGGTCGAAGTCGCGCATGGCGGCAAACAGGGCTTCCGATTTCGCGCCGAAATGGGGAGGCTCGCCGTTCAGGCAGGCGATCAGCTGCCACTGGTTGAGCAGATCGACATAGCGGCGCAGCGGCGAGGAGGACCAGGCATATTGCGCGACACCCAGACCGTCGTGCGGTTGCGGCGAAGTCGTCATGCGCACCTTGCCGCCAGTCTGCGCGCGGTAGATGGCCGGAATGCCCTTGGCGGCGAGCAGGCCACCCCAGGTGCTGTTGGCGACAATCATCAACTCGGCGACCAGCTTGTCGAGCGGACTGCCGCGCCGGCGCTCGCTGATCTCGACGCGGCAGTGCTCGGAGGCAGTCAGATCGCCTTCGATGACGAAGTTGTAATCGTTGTTGCCGGGCATCGCTGAAGGCTTGCCGCGCCGGCCTTCGCAGGCGTTGGCCAGATGCCAGAGCGTTTTCAACTCGTCACGAAAGGCAAATTCGGGCAGGCCCCCAGCCAGCGTCTGCTCGTTGAACAGCGGTTCGAGATCGTGATGACGCAGGTTGGCGACGATCGGCACCATTTCGACGAGTGATTCGTGTGCCGATATCTCGAACTCGGGCGTCACCGTGAGATAAAGCGAAAGCGACGGACAGTCGCGACCGGCGGCCAACGTGAAGTTCCTGACCGCCGCCTCGGGCAGCATGGTGATCTTGTTGCCCGGCATGTAGACGGTAGACAACCGTTCGCGCGCCATGGTGTCAAGCGGCGAACCCGGCGCGATGCCCAGACCCGGTGCCGCGATATGGATACCGACACGCCAGCCGAGGCCGGGGAGAACCTGGAGCGAAAAAGCATCGTCGATTTCGGTGGTCGTGGCATCGTCGATCGAGAACGCCTGCACCCCGGCGCGCGGCAAGTCGGTCGGCGGCAAAGGCAGCTCGGTGGCCGGGAAGTCGACGCCGCGCGGGAAGTATTCAAGCAGAAAGTGCTGCAGGTGGTAATCGTGGGCCGAGCGTATGGCCCCGCACTTGTGCAGCAGATGCAGTGCCGAGAGACCGGTTTCGGCGCAGGCCGTTTCCAGCGCCTTGGTCTCGGAACGATTGCGGTCGGGCTTGTAGAGCAGTTGATTGAGCAGCGGTGAAAATTCAGGCGGCAAGGTAAAGGCCGTCAGTTCGCCGGCCATGCGCGCTATGGCCAGGGCCTGCTGACGCTTCTTTTCAAGGCCAGCCAGAGCCGCTGCCAGGATTTCTGCCGGGGCCTTGCGGAAGCGCCCCTTGCCCTTGCGGTGAAAATACACGGGGGCGGCATGCAGAGCCAGCAGCAGCGCAGACGCTTCAATCGCCGAGGCTTTGTGACCGGCGCCGCCGAAGTAGTCATCGGCAAAATCGCCAAAGGAAAATTCGCCGGCACCGGCACACTCCCAAAGAAATTCGCTTTCGATGTCCGCGGCGAGGGACTCGGCTCGACTTAACAATTCGCCCGGCGCCGGTTCCAGATAACGCAAAAGAACATTGCTCGACTT
>CAIVZW010000780.1 GCA_903910495.1 uncultured beta proteobacterium | reverse complement strand
CGGATCAATAAAGCAAGTGCCACCGATCACATCCGGCATCCTGACGATCTGAGGGACTATAATTGTGTCATGGTTTCAGTCGTCCATTCCGTCGCCGCCCAGAGCGACCTCGAACACTCCCTCCAAACCCTGAGTGCAGGTCTTTCCGCCGAAGAGGCAGGAAAGATTCGCCTGGCGGCCGAGTTTGCTCAATCCGTCTATGGTGATCGCACTCTGGGTAGTGGTGAAGGGGTATGGCACCACGCGCTGGGCATGGCCATCATTCTCGTCGGCCTGAAGCTGGATGCCGACTGCCGCCTTGCGGCCCTGCTTTTTGCCGTGCCGACCTATGACGAACAGGGTATCTCGAAAATCGATGAGCGCTTTGGCCCGGCCGCCGCCCATCTGGTCGGCGGTATTTCCCGGCTGAACCGTCTGCGCCCGATTGCGCGTGGTTTCGTCGCACATTCGGTCGAAAGCGGCGAGAACAATCCGGTCGAAATGAAGGCGCAGATCGAGGTCCTGCGCAAGATGCTGCTGGCCATGGTCGAGGATATCCGCGTGGTGCTGCTCAGGCTGGCTTCGCGCACCCAGACCATGCGTCACTATACCGCCGAGCCGGATGAACTGCAGGTTCAGGTGGCGCGGGAGACACTGGAGATCTATTCTCCCCTGGCCAACCGCCTGGGCGTGTGGGAACTGAAATGGGAACTCGAGGATCTTTCGTTCCGCTTTCTGCACCCGGATATCTACAAGAAGATTGCCAGACAGCTCGACGAAAAGCGCGGCGAGCGCGAACAGTTTATTGCCGATGCGGTTGATCGCCTGAAGCGGGAGATTGTTGCTATTGGCATCAAGGATGCCGAGATTTACGGTCGGCCAAAGCATATCTACAGCATCTGGAACAAGATGCGCAAGAAGAGCGTCGAGTTTTCCGAAGTCTATGATGTGCGCGCTCTGCGCGTGATTGTCAGTGATGTGAAGGACTGTTACACCGTGCTCGGCATCGTACACAACATCTGGTCGCCAATTTCCAGGGAATTCGACGATTACATCTCGAATCCGAAGGGCAACCACTATCGCTCCCTGCACACCGCAGTGCATTGTCCCGACGGGCGTTCGCTCGAAGTGCAGATCCGTACCCGCGAGATGCACAAGCACGCCGAGCTTGGCGTAGCCGCGCACTGGCGCTACAAGGAAGGCAGCAAGCCGTCGTCGGAAGATAACTACGACGAAAAAATCGCCTGGCTGCGGCAACTTCTGACCTGGAAGGACGAGGTATCCGATTCGTCGGACTGGGTGAAACACTACAAGGAAGCGGCACTCGACGAGACGATCTACGTCATGACACCGCAAGGGCGCGTCGTCGATCTGCCGCGCGGTTCGACGCCCATCGATTTTGCCTACCGGGTCCATACCGATCTGGGCCATCGCTGCCGGGGTGCCAAGGTCAATGGCGCACTGGTCACGCTCAATAGTCAGCTTGAAACCGGGCAGCGGGTGGAAATCGTTGTCGCCAAACAGGGCGGGCCTTCGCGCGACTGGCTCAACACCTCACTCGGCTATCTGTTTACTCATCGTGCCCGGGCCAAGGCCAGGCAGTGGTTTGCCAGCCTGGCGCTTGAACAGTCTGTTGCCGACGGGCGCAGCATCGTGACCCGTGAATTGCAGCGCATGGGAGAGACCGGGATCAAGCTTGATGAACTGGCGGGCAAGCTTGGTTTTGCCAGGAGCGAGGATCTCTTCATTGCAGTAGCGCGCACCGAACTGAACCTGCGCCAGTTGCAGACTGCGGTGCGCGGCACCGATGGCGTTCAGGATGAGCGCGTTGTCAACGAAACGCCGGTACGCAAGCATAAAGCCAGTGACGAGGCCGAAAAGGGGATTCTGATCGTTGGCGTCGATAAGCTTCTGACGCAGCTTGCCGGCTGTTGCAAACCGGCGCCTCCTGATCCGATCATCGGTTTTGTGACCCGCGGCAAGGGGGTGTCCATCCATCGCGTCGATTGCTCGAACTTTGCCAACATGGAAGCGATGAATCCGGAGCGCGTGATCGAAACCGACTGGGGTGCTCAGACCGACGGTATTTTCGCGGTTGATATTGTCGTGGACGCGCACGACCGGCAAGGTCTTCTGCGCGATGTTTCGGAGGTGCTGACGCGCGAAAAGATCAATGTGATCGCCGTCAATACGCAATCGAAGCAGGGGACGGCGCACATGAGCTTCACGGCTGAAATCAGCAACGTCAACCAGCTCAAGCATACCCTGGCCTTGCTGCACGACGTCGATGGGGTGGTCGGTGCGCGCCGCGCCTGAGCCAAGCGCCGCTTATATTTTCCTTTCCAGCTCTTCCTCGGCAAACAGTGCGGCGCCGACAATGCCGGCCTGATTCAGGAAGCTGGCGGCAACGACCGGTGCCCGGGTGGTGATCAGCGACGCGAACCTGTTCAGTCGCTTGCTGACGCCACCACCGAGCACGATCAAATCCGGCCAGAGCAGGCTTTCCATGGTGGTGAGGTAAAGGTTAAGGCGTCCTCCCCACTCCTTCCATTTGAGATTTTTCGTGATGCGTACCGCTTCGGAAGCGTATCGTTCTGCCTCGCAGCCGTTGTCGAGGTAAACGTGACCGAGTTCGGTGTTGGGCAACAGGTGGCCCCCGGTGAATAGCGCCGTACCCAGCCCGGTACCGATGGTGACAATGAGGACAACGCCTGTTTTTCCCCGGCCCGCACCGAATCGCATTTCTGCCAGACCGGCGACATCGGCGTCGTTGGCGACAAAAACCGGACAGCCGGTCTGCTTCGAGAAATACTCGGCGACCGGTAAACCGATAAAGGATTTGTCGATGTTGGCCGCCGTACGGGCAACGCCGTTCTGGATTGCCGCAGGAAAGCCGATACCCATCGGCCCTGACCACCCCTGCTCAGCGAGCAGGGCGTTCAGTGTCCTGCTTATGGCTTCGGGCGTGGCCGGTCGGGGCGTCTCGATGCGTATCTTTTCGCTCAGCAACTCGCCGCTTGTGGTGTCAACCATGGCGGCCTTGATTCCCGTTCCACCCACATCAATGCCCAGAATATGCACAATCATCCCCAGGTAAAATTGTTCTGTAACCCGATGCTAGCCTATTTCGTGCGTATTCTGTAGCCGCAAAAAGGACAACAACTGCTTCGAACCCGGCAGGTCGTCAATCTGGAATTGCACGGCAAATGAACCTTAAACGACGGCCCCACCCCAACCCTCTCCGGCGGGATAGGGTGCGCGGCAGCGCGGTGAGGGCAGTAGCAGTGAGGGTGCGCTTTCTCTATCCGCTTACTGCAGCGGCTAGCGGCCGATCTCGGACAGCAAGCTGCCGATCATGCGTTCGGCCTGGTGCAGGTAACTGTTTCCGAACAGGTTCAGGTGGTTGAGTATGTGGTAAAGGTTGTACAAGGTCTTGCGCTGCTCAAAGCCGTCAGCCAGCGGCCATGCCTCACGATAGGCCGCATAGAAACAAGTGGGAAACCCGCCGAATAATTCCGTCATCGCCAGATCGGCCTCACGGTCGCCGTAATAGACTGCCGGATCGAACAGCACCAGTTTTCCTGCTTCGTCCTGGGCTGCGTTGCCATGCCACAGGTCGCCGTGCAGCAGGCTGATCTGCGGGCGATAGTCTACAAACAGTGCCGGAAGCTTCTCTGTCAAACGCTCGCCGTCGGCGATGAACTTTCCCTTGTGTCCTTTGTTCTTTAGCAGTTCCAACTGGGGCTGGAGTCGCTGGCGGGCGAAGAAAAGTGGCCAGGTGCGCTGCCCGGTATTGGTTTGCGGTGTGCTGCCGATGAAGTTGGCGCGATGCCAGCCGAAGCTGTTCCCCACGATATGATGCAGTTCGGCCAGCGCCTGGCCAGCGTTGATTCCGGCGCTGGTTTCGCGCAAGGGTGTCAGATGCAGATAGTCCAGAACGAGATAGGCTTGCCTCCCGCTGACGCCATGCGTGACGACCTGTGGTACGCGCAACGCCGGACAATTGGCCAGAGCGCTCAGCCCGTCTGCTTCAGCCGCGAACAGTTCATGGCGCTCTGCACTATTGAGCTTGACGAACCAGCGGGAACGTTCCCCATGCAGTACCAGCGCGCGTGAGATCGAACCACCGCCAAGTACGGAGACCTCCTGAATGGAACAGGCCGATCCACTGAAGTGGCTGATTTCCTCGTTGAGGGTAGCGCGAAGACCGGTATCCAGCAGGTCTGTGGAGTGGTTCATCGCAGCTTTTCCGAATGGCTTGAGGTATTACCTTCTCATCTCAGGGCTTCAACAGTTCAATCAGTTCGCTCTGGGCGCAACGGGGTTTGTTGCGCGAGCCACGGTGCGGGTGGTAACTGCCATTGGCGTCCATGTCCCAGGATTGCATGTTGTCCGTCAAATAGATCTGCAGACCTTCGCTGATGACGCGGCGCTTGAGTTTCTTGTCGAGTATCGGAAAGGCCAGTTCGATGCGCCGGAAGAAGTTGCGCTCCATCCAGTCGGCGCTTGAGAGATATACCTTTT
>CAIVZW010000779.1 GCA_903910495.1 uncultured beta proteobacterium | reverse complement strand
GGTGGAATGCTCGGCCAGACCGACCTTGCCCTTGATCTGCGCCTGCAGCACGCGCACCAGGCTGGCGTCGGTCATCGGGTTGAGCGGATGGTGGCGCATCCCCGAGTCGGAGAGCAGGATGTCGCCGACGAACAGATGGCCCTTGTAGATGGTCCGTCCATTGACCGGGAACGCCGGGCAGGCAATGGTGAAGTTGCTGCCCAGGGCCTGCATCAGCGCTTCGCCGACCGGACCGATATTGCCCTTGGCCGTCGAATCGAAGGTCGAACAGTATTTGAAGTAGAACTGCCGGCAGCCGGCCTTCTGCAGCCAGCGCAGTGCGGCCAGCGACTCGGCGATGGCGTCTTCAGCCGGCGTCGTGCGCGACTTCAGGGCGATCACAACAGCGTCGATGTCGTCGCCAATCGGTTCTTGTGGAACGCCAATCATTTGTACCGTGCGCATGCCGGCCTTGACCAGCATGCCGGCAAGGTCGGTTCCGCCGGTGAAATCGTCGGCGATGCATCCAAGCAATACAGTCATTTCAATCTCCTGAATGATAAATAACTAAGTGAGCCACTTCATCGGTACTAGGACGAGTTGGGGGAATATGACGAGAAGGAACATGAGGATGGTTTCGGCGAGCAGGAAAGGCCAGACAGCCTTGATCACGTTATCCAGTTTTTCCTTGCCGACGGCGGCGACGACGTTGAGCACGGTACCGACCGGCGGGGTGAGCAGGCCGATGGCGTTGTTCATGATGAAGAGCACGCCGAAGTAGTACGGATCGATGCCGGCCATCTTGATTACCGGTACCAGGATCGGACCGAGGATCAACACCGTGGGGATCAAATCAAGCGCGGTACCGACAATGATTACCAGGACCATGATCATGA
Organism: uncultured beta proteobacterium; assembly: GCA_903910495.1. The sequence goes on along the minus strand of CAIVZW010000779.1, from coordinate 1,389 downwards.
ACATCAGCAGCATCTGGTTGTCCATGAACGGCTTCAGCAGTTCCACCGTCTGCGTCGGGATGTCGGCAATGGTGATCAGCCAGGCCGAGACCATCGCCGCCGCGACCAGGAACATGATGGTGCATGAGGTCTTCAGGGCCGAAAGCATTACGGCAGGGACTTTCCGGTAGTCGAGTTCGCGGTAGACGAAGAGGCCGGTGAACAGCGAGTAGAAGACGGCAACGACGGCCGCTTCGGTTGGCGTGAACACGCCGAATTTCATGCCGCCGATGATCACGAAGGGCAAGACCAGCGCCCACACGCCGTTGCGCAGGGAGGAGAGGAAACGCCCGAGCTCGAAACCACGACGCAGGTCACCGCCCGGCTTCTCCTTCTTGGCCACCAGCCACCAGGTGATAGCCAGGGTGACGGCCATCATCAAGCCCGGGAAGATACCAGCCATGAACAGCTTGGTAATCGAGAGCTGCGTCGTGACGCCGAAGATGACCAGCGCGATCGACGGCGGGACGACCGGGGCGATACAACCCGCCGAGGCGATCAGGCCGGCTGAGCGCGGCACACTGTAGCCGGCATCGCGCATCATCGGAATAAGCAGCGCGGCGACCGCTGCCGTATCGGCGACGGCAGAACCGGAAATACTGGCGACGATCGCCGCGGTGATGATGGCGACGTAGCCGAGGCCACCGCGCACATGCCCGATCAGGGCATCGGCGACTTCAACGATGCGCCGGGAGAGGCCGCCGGCGTTCATCAGTTCACCAGTGAGCATGAAAAAGGGTACGGCCATCAGCGGGTAGTTGTTGGTACCTTCGAGCAGGTTCTGGGCGATGATCTGCGTGTCGAAGTTGTCCATCTGGAACATCAGAGCGACGCCGCAGATGAGCAAGGAGAAAGCAATGGGGGCGCCGAGCGCCATGGCGCCAAGCAGGGAGAGCAGGAACGTGGCTATGGTCATGTCGCTTCCCCTTATTCGCCGGCGCTGCCGGAATACGGCACGAGTTCTTCGCGCGGCATGCGTCCGGTCAGTTGCCGCCACAGTCCGTGGGTCAGCACCAGCGTCATGCCGACGCTGGAGATGAGCAGCGCGGACTGGACGAGGCCCATGGGGATGCCGGTCACCGGGGAATAATCGTCCATGGCGATGATCATCTGTTTCCAGGTGCCGTGCGCGAGCAGCAGGCAGCACGCCATGGTCAGAAGATCGGCAGTGAAGCGGCAGATGCGCTGCCCGCGCTCGCCGAGCAGTTCAACCACGCTGCTCATGCCCAGGTGCCCGTGATCCTTCATGACGATCAGCGCCCCGATCAGCGTCAGCCACATAAACATGAAACGCGCAACTTCTTCGGAGAAGACGATCCCGGAATTGAATCCGTAGCGCAGCACCACGTT
>CAIVZW010000778.1 GCA_903910495.1 uncultured beta proteobacterium | reverse complement strand
GCGGAATGCCGAGCACGTTGTAGATGAAGGCGAAGAACAGATTCTGCCGGATCTTCGACAGCGTTGCCCGCGACAACGAGATGGCGTCGGCGACACCATTCAGGTCGTTGCGCATCAGGGTGACGTCGGCCGCCTGCATGGCCACGTCCGAACCGGCACCCATGGCGAAACTGACATCGGCCGCGGCCAGTGCCGGGGCATCGTTGATGCCATCGCCAACCATGCCGACAACACTGCCGCCACGCTTCAAGGCGCTCACCGCCGCTGACTTTTCACCGGGCAAGACCTCGGCCTTGAAATCGGCGATGCCCGCTTCACGCGCAATAGCCGCAGCCGTGCCGGCGTTGTCACCGGTCAGCATCACCACCCGCACTCCCATCGCCTTGAGCCGATCAACGGCCGCCCGCGAGCTCGCGCGCAGTGGGTCGGCGATGGCCAGCAAGGCCAGTGCGCGCGTGCCATCGACCAGAACGACCAGCGTCTTGCCGGCAGCCTGCAAGGCCGCCATCGACTCCATGGGCAACTCAAGCCCGGAGAACCACTGCGGCGAACCCAGCCGCAAGCGGCGACCGTCGACGTCCCCTTCGACGCCCAGACCGGGGATCGCGCAAAAATCCTTGAGTACCGGCAAGGCCACACCGGCTTCCTGAGCGCGCTGCAAAACCGCTCTCGCCAGCGGGTGCTCGGAGCCTTGCTCCAGCCCGGCGGCCAGCCTCAGCGCTTCGTCCGCACCGACGGCTAGCGTTAGCACATCAGTCACCACCGGTTCACCGCGCGTCAGCGTGCCGGTTTTATCGACGGCCAGCACGCTGATTTTTTCGGCATGTTCAAGCGCCACGGCATTCCTCACCAGAATCCCGGCACCGGCGCCCTGCCCGGTACCGACCATGATCGCTGTCGGTGTCGCCAGCCCGAGCGCACACGGGCAGGCGATGACCAGCACGGCCACAGCATTGACCAGCGCCACGCTGAACACCCCGCCGACAATCCACCAGCCGGCAAAGGTGAGCAAGGCGATGGCACAGACCACCGGCACGAAAATCGCCGAAATGCGATCGGCCAGCCGCTGCACCGGCGCCTTCGAGCCCTGCGCTTCGGCCACCAGGCGGATGATGCCGGCCAGCAGGGTATGTTCGCCAACGCCCGTGGCCCGGCAGCGCAGCATGCCTTCGCTGTTGGCAGTGGCCGCAAACACGCGGTCTCCAGCGTGTTTGCCCACCGGCATGCTCTCACCGGTGAGCATCGCCTCATTGACGCTCGATGCCCCTTCGATTACTTCGCCATCAACCGGCAGACTCTCGCCCGGCCGGACGATGAAGATGTCACCCGGAACGAGCAGGGCCGCATCGAGCTCGATCAGTTGTCCGTCACGCTCGACCCGTGCCATCTTCGGTTGCAGGCGAACCAGCGCCTCGATGGCGGCGGTGGTCTTGGCCTTGGCCCGCGCCTCCAGCAGTTTGCCGAGCAGTACCAGTGTAATCACCGCTGCCGAGGCCTCGAAATAGACCGGCAAGTGGTGCATGCCACCCAGCGTCACAATCAGGCTGAAGAAATAGGCCGCGCTGGTGCCGAGCGCCACCAGCACATCCATGTTGGCGCCACCGCCGCGAAGTGCCTTCCAGCCGCCGTCGTAGAAGCGCCAGCCGATCCAGAACTGTACCGGTGTCGCCAGCGCCAGTTGCAGCCAGCGCGGCAGCAGATCCTGATGCCCGTGCCCGCTCAGGTCGGCACCGCTGAACATCGTCACCATTTGCGCCACCAACGGCAAAGTCAATACGGCAGCGATCCAGAAGCGGCGCAGTTCGGCCTGATAGACAGCCAGCTTGCGCGCCTTCTCCTCCTCGCGTGAACGGTCATCGACGACCCGCCCGACGAATCCGGCCTGAGCGATGGCCGAGAGCAGTTGCCCCGAATCGACGACAGCGGGCAGGTAGCGAACCCGTGCGTGTTCCGTGGACAGGTTCACCGCTGCCTCGACGCCAGGCAGCCGGTTGAGCACCTTCTCGAGTCGTGTCGCGCAGGCGGCGCAGGTCATGCCCTCAATGCCGAACTCGAGCGTCTGCAGGGGCACGGAAAATCCCGCCTTCTCGATGCTGGCGACGAGTTGCTGCGGCGTTGTCGCACTGGACGACAACTCGACACTGGCGCGCTCGGAAGCGAAGTTGACGCTGGCCACGACTCCCGGCAAGCGGTTGAGCACCTTTTCGATGCGCGCCGCGCAGGCCGCACAGGTCATGCCGCTGAGCGGAATATCGAGACGGCGATTGGCTACAGAGGATTCGGACATGGATTGCATTATCCTCCTACACCTGGACAAGCAGCCGGATCGCGGCAAACAAACCCCACAGACCAAAGCCGAGAACCAGCAGCCCTGCCGTGATCCGCACGGCCGGCCTGGTCGCATAGTCTTTCAGGCGAACGGCCAGCAGACCGGCAAGCAGCAGGTTGGGTAGCGTACCCAGACCGAAGGCCAGCATCATCCCCGCGCCGTGCAGCGCGGAGCCGCTGGTCAGTGCCGTGACCAGGGCGCTATAGACCAGGCCGCAGGGCAGCCAGCCCCACAGCAGCCCGAGCGGAAAAGCCTGCGCCACGCTCCGCGCCGGCAGGAACCGCCGTGTCAGCGGCTGCACATGTCGCCACAGTTTCTGTCCGCAACGCTCGCTAAAAGCCAGCGCCCGGGTAATGCCCATCAGGTACAGGCCGAGCGCAACGAGCATCAGATTGGCCAGCACATAGAGAATGATGCGCAGCGGCAACTGGCCGGACAGCGCCAGACTCGCTCCGCCGAGGGCGCCGGCAATGGCACCGGCCAGCGCATAGCTGACGATGCGACCGGAATTGTAGGCCAGATGCAACAAAGGGCGCGAACCGGCACCCAGCGAAAGCGCCCCGACAATACCGCCGCACATGCCGATGCAGTGTGTTCCGCCAAGAAGGCCAATCAGGAACAGGGCAAGATAGCTGGATTCAGGCATGGGATGGCAAAGCAGAGAAAGAAAGGAGTTTAACCGACTGGCGCATCATGACTGGAATAAGGCATTGCCGGAATGAGATGATGTGGGACCGGGAATCGAACTAGTAGGTAGTCATGTT
>CAIVZW010000777.1 GCA_903910495.1 uncultured beta proteobacterium | reverse complement strand
GCCAACTCGGCCAAGGACAAGATGCGTGGAAAGAACCGCGCGATCATGAATGACAACCTGGGTGATGGGTTCTACGATTTCTTGCTGGCTGCGCTAAAGCCAACGCTGGCTCATTGCCGGGGCGGCATCTACGTGGCCATGTCCTCCAGTGAACTTGATACGCTACAGTCTGCCTTCCGGGCGGCGGGTGGCCACTGGTCGACTTTTGTTATCTGGGCCAAGAACACATTCACCCTGGGGCGTGCCGACTACCAGCGCCAGTACGAACCAATCCTCTACGGATGGACAGAAGGTGGTGAGCGCTACTGGTGCGGCGATCGCGACCAGGGTGATGTCTGGCAGATCAAGAAGCCACAGAAGAATGATCTGCATCCGACCATGAAGCCCGTTGAACTTGTAGAGCGGGCGATCCGGAATTCTAGCCGCCCGGGTGATGTAGTGATGGATCCCTTTGGTGGATCAGGCACGACGATGATTGCGGCGCACAAGTCAGGCCGCAAGGCGCGGCTGGTCGAACTGGATCCGAAGTATGTTGATGTGATCGTGCGGCGCTGGCAAAGTTTCGCCGTGGCAAAAGCCACACGTCAGTCGGATGGTGTGGCGTTTGACACGCTATCAGGCAGCGGGGAACTCCGGCAGGAGGTCGCCGCTCGTGATGTCGGCAACGTAGCTGACGGTGCAGAACTCACTGGGGTCATCGGCGAGAATGACGCCGCCAACTGACTGGATCGCAACGCCGTACTTGCGGGTAAGCGAGGTCAGTTCGGCAATGAACTTGTCGTAGTTGGCTTCAAGTTGCGGGGTGGTAACGACGGCGGCCATGGCGATCCCCTCAGGCAGCAAAGGCTTCGTCGGTCACTTCGCAGTGGATCACGAAGCCGGTGAGGTAAGGCAGACCGCGCGGGATACCGTACTGTTTGCTGGTCTGAAGGCTGATCGTCCAGCCCATCCAGCGCGCCGTTGCTTCTTCAATAGCGTCTTTAAGCGTTGCCCCGTTGAGTTTTCCGTTCAGGGCATCATCGGCAAAATGCCGGCCGTAGCTGCTGTCTAGAAAAGATTTGACGGATTCGAGTGGCTGGCAGGTGGCATCCGAAATCGCCGTCATCGCGATTGGCCAAGCGTTTTGTGCCTCCTCGTTCATCGAGCCAAAAAAGCCCCAGGCGTCGTTCTGGCTGGCGGGGATGGTTTGCTTGTTGGTCATTTTGGTCTCCTTCGTTAATCGTTGCGATGACCGTATGAACGCTCTGTTCGGTTAAGAAGGCAAGCGAATGATCGAACTATTTTCAATCATTTTGTTTGGCGTGTCAGCGCCTTAGTGGCGCCCCGTCACAGCGGCTAATTTGCTGCGCGCCGATTCGGTCTGCCACCGGCACGGGCCTTTTCCGCACTGGACTTCAGCGTCCCAGCGCGCGAGGATTTGTGCATCCGTCCAGCCCTTGGCGATCAGGTAGGCATAGTCGTCGGCATCGTAGTTGCCGTGGTCAGTGATTTTGTTATCAGGGGTCATGGTGGGCTCCGGGGTGGGTGGATGACAATCACATGAACGCTCTATTCAACAGAAAAGACAAGTGAATTGTGAAGATTCTGCATCATAAGATTGGCCGGTTTCAAATGCGGTAGATACGCTCCCCACCCTCCGGTTTGTCCGAGGCGAGGTTGAGTCCGAGCTTCTTCTTGAAGGCACCAGCGAAGGTGCCGCGCACCGTGTGCGCCTGCCAGCCGGTTGCTGAGCAGATCTGCGTGATGGTCGCCCCTTCCGGGCGCTGCAGCATCTGGATCGCCGTGGCTTGCTTGCTGTTCTCGCGCGTGCGGGGCTTGTCGGGCGCTACGGCAGCTTCCGTTTCGGGAACTGAGTGAGTAGCCGCAGGTGCTGGCTTGTCGCGACCCAAGGCGATGTGGCCCTCAGCGGTGACGTGCCAGCTGTCATTGCCGCCGCGGGTGATCAGCGCTTTGTTGAACAGTCCCTGTATGACCTTGTGGCGTGCACCGCCCTTGACGTTTTCAGGGAACCAGTCGATCTGGCCGTCGCTGTGATCGATGGCGCGTTCGAGGATTTCATACTGGGTATTGCTGAGAGTGATGCGTTGGGTCATTGCGATTCTCCTTGGGTGCGTTGATGACAAAACCATGAACGCTCTAATCAATCGGGAAGACAAGTGGAATCTGCTCGAACTCAAAAGAAAAGCGTGATATAGATCATGGGGCTGTCGATTCGCGCTTACGCCCGCCATCGCGGCGTCTCTCATGTTGCGGTCAAGAAGGCGATCGATACCGGTCGCATCACGCCCGAGTCGGATGGCACGATCGAGCCCAACCGGGCCGATCTGGAGTGGGCCCAAAACACGGCGTCTGCCCGCAAACCGGCGCCCCCGGCAAGGACTGCGTCACCAGCCCCTGAGCCACTACGCATAGCGGCAAGGGAGACGACCGAACCGATTGCCCCGACTTTGTCAGCAGGCGGCACCTCGCTTCTGCAGGCGCGCACGGTCAACGAGGTTGTCAAGGCACAGACCAACAAGGTGCGCCTGGCCCACCTCAAGGGTGATCTGGTCGATCGCTCGCAAGCCATCGCCCATGTATTTCGATTGGCACGGACGGAACGCGATGCCTGGCTCAACTGGCCGGCACGGATTTCGGCACAGATGGCGGCCAAGCTCGAAGTGGATGCCCATGCCTTGCACGTCGCGATCGAAGCGGCTGTGCGTGAGCACTTGATGGAGTTGGGCGAACTGCGCGCCCGGGTGGATTGATGGACACGGACTACGATGGCGAACTCGATATCGAGCGTGCCTGGCGCGAAGGGTTAATTCCGGATCCGCTGCTCTCTGTCTCGGAATGGTCGGACCGGCATCGCATGTTGTCTTCCAAGGCATCCAGTGAACCCGGCCGCTGGCGCACTGCGAGAACACCGTATCTGAAGGCCATCATGGATTGCCTGTCGCCGACCTCACCGATCGAGCGGGTGGTGTTCATGAAGGCGGCCCAGTTGGGTGCGACCGAGATGGGCAGAAACTGGATCGGGTACGTCATTCACCACGCACCCGGCCCAATGATGGCGGTCTGGCCGACCGTAGAAATGGCCAAACGGAACTCCAAGCAGCGGATCGATCCGTTGATCGAGGAGTCGGCCATCCTGAAAGCACTGATTGCGCCGGCACGCAGCCGCGACTCAGGCAACACCATTCTGGCGAAAGAGTTTCGCGGCGGTGTGCTGGTGATGACCGGGGCCAACAGCGCCGTGGGCCTGCGCTCGATGCCGGTGCGTTACTTGTTCCTTGATGAGGTCGATGGCTATCCGATCGACGTTGATGGTGAGGGCAGCGCGGTAGCCTTGGCCGAAGCCCGCACCCGAACCTTTGCGCGACGGAAAATATTTATCGTGTCGACGCCAACGGTTGCTGGCGTCAGCACCATCGAACGGGAGTACGAGGCCAGTGACCAGCGTCGCTACTTCGTGCCGTGCCCGCACTGTGGTCATCGGCAATGGTTGCGCTTCGAGCAATTGCGCTGGGAGCGTGACGAAAACGGTCATCGGCCCGACACGGCCGCCTACGTCTGCGAATCCTGCGAGGTACCGATTCCTGAGCATCACAAGACGTGGATGCTGGAGCACGGCGAGTGGCGAGCCATGGCTGACGGGATCGTTGGCAACAACAGCAAGACCGCCGGTTTCCATTTGTCGAGCCTGTACAGCCCGATGGGTTGGCGTAACTGGCGGGAAATCGCTGCCGCGTGGGAGAGTGCCATCAGCAAGGACGCCGGATCGGCCGCCGCCATCAAGTCCTTCAAGAACACTGAACTCGGTGAGACGTGGGTCGAGGAAGGCGAAGCGCCCGACTGGCAGCGCCTGCTGGAACGCCGCGATGACTTCCGGATAGGATCCATCCCTGAAGGTGGATTGC
>CAIVZW010000776.1 GCA_903910495.1 uncultured beta proteobacterium | reverse complement strand
CTGTGGTTCGACAAGCTCACCCCTAGGGAAAGGCTGATTTATTCGTCACCCCGGCGAAAGCGCCCCGCAGGAAGTGCCCTTGGGGTGCCGGGGTCCAGTTCGTTGATTTTTCTGGCTCTGCATTCCTTACGGTCAGATTCCGGCCTTCGCCGGAATGACGGATTTGGATATTTCAGCGTTTCCCTAGACGTTGTAAGCGCTTGACGAGGTCGTTCCGCCCTTGCCGGTCCAGTTGGTGTGGAAGAACTTGCCGCGCGGTTGGTCGATGCGCTCGTACGTATGCGCACCGAAGTAGTCGCGCTGCGCCTGCAGCAGGTTGGCCGGCAGTACGGCGCTGCGATACTGGTCGTAGAAGGCCAGCGCGGTGCTGAAGGCCGGTACTGGAATGCCCTTCTTGGCGGCGGTGGCGACGATATTGCGCCAGCCCTTCTGCGCCTTCTTGATTTCGCCGCGGAAATAATCGTCGAGCATCAGGTTCATCAGCGCCGGGTTGTTGTCGTAGGCGTCCTTGATCTTGCCGAGGAAGCGCGAACGAATGATGCAGCCGCCACGCCACATCAGCGCGATGCCGCCGTAGTTGAGGTTCCACTTGTATTCCTTGGCCGCCGCACGCATGAGCATGTAGCCCTGAGCGTAGCTGACGATCTTGGAGGCATAGAGTGCACTCTTGATGTCTTCGATGAAGGCCTTCTTCTTGTCCGGGTTGGCAGCAATGCTGGTGAGGGCAGGGCTCGGGCCCTTCAGTTTGCGCGCCGCCTTGACGCGCTCATCCTTCAGCGCCGACACGCAGCGCGAATAAACCGCTTCGGCCATCAGCGTAATCGGGATGCCGAGGTCCTGGGAGTTGATGACCGTCCATTTGCCCGTGCCCTTCTGTCCGGCCGTGTCGAGAATCTTGTCCACCAGGGCCGATCCATCTTCATCCTTCTTGCCAAGAATGTCACGGCTGATTTCGATCAGGTAACTGTCGAGGTCGCCCTTGTTCCATTCGGTGAACACATCGTGCATTTCACCGGCGCTCATGCCGAGGCCGTTCTTCATGATGTTGTAGGCTTCGCAGATGAGCTGCATGTCGCCGTATTCGATGCCGTTGTGCACCATCTTGACGTAATGGCCGGCGCCCATTTCGCCGACCCAGTCGCAGCAGGGCACATTGCCTTCGACCTTGGCCGAGACCGCCTGGAAAATGTCCTTGACGAAAGGCCAGGCCGCCGGCGATCCGCCGGGCATCATGCTCGGGCCGCGTCGTGCGCCTTCTTCGCCGCCGGAGACGCCGGTGCCGACGTACAGAAGCCCCTTGCTTTCGACGTATTTCTGGCGGCGGTTGGTGTCGTCAAACAGCGAGTTGCCGCCGTCGATGATGATATCGCCCGCATCCAGATGCGGTATAAGCTGTTCGATGAATTCATCGACCGGCTTGCCGGCCTTGACGAGCATCATCACGCGCCGGGGTGACTTTAACTTTGAAACCATTTCCTTGATCGAATGCGCGCCGAGAACTTTTGTTCCCTTGGCTTCGTTCGCCAGGAAGTGATCCACTTTGTCTGTTGATCGGTTGTAGGCGACGACGGTAAATCCGTGGTCATCCATGTTCAATATCAGATTCTGGCCCATCACGGCCAGCCCAATCAGTGCAATGTCTGCTTTTGGTTCCATGTTGATTTTCTTTCGGTATTCGGGCGCGTGCCCGGCATGCGTTGATCAAAAAACTAAAACTTTCAGGCTTTCGGCGATTTCAGTCTGCACCTTCTCTGCCGCGTGCCCGATACGTCATTTCAATACGTCCAGTGAATCCAGTTTGCCACCACTTTGAACAAAAGTCTTGACCCACAGGGGCATTCTTCCCCGTCCGGCCCAGGTGTTCTGACCATCCGAATATCTGATCCTTAGTGTTTTCTTTACAGCGCCGGGAGTCACTAGTTGCCCCTTTGCAGAAGGAAAAATATCGCCAAGGGTAAACCCGTATTCGTCCAGCAAAGCCAGAATCTGTTTTTTTACTTCCTGTTTGTCTTCGACGTGTCTGGCCTTTATCTGCTCTTCAATTTGCGCCTGAAGTGCTGTTAAATCCGAAACTGAAAGACCGTCCAGCGAAACTGTCTTGTTATCCATAGTCACCCCTTCTTTTGATAATGCAGAAAATGATTCCTGAGACAGAAAAATTGCCGGGCCAGCAATTGTTTGCCCCATTAAATGATCCGTCCGAAAAGAGCAGGCTGTACCTCGTATAAAATTTTTGCCCGTCATTATGGCTTGTTCCAGAAAAATTTGCTGGAAACAGGGCGGGGGAAGATATTAACCGCTCGTGAGAGCCTCGTGATCAGGGAGTCGATATTCTCCGTGATCGTCAGACCGTATCTGTTTGAATTGCGGCCGGAACTGGTCATCCAGCCGTCCCTGCCAGGGCTTGAAATCGGCGATTTAGCCCCCAGATAGCTTTCCGTTGCCGGGTGCTTGATGTATCCGGTATGGCCATTACATTCAAATCAACGCTATTACGGAGTTATTCAATGGGCGCCAACAAGGAAACACTGGGCTTTCAGACCGAAGTCAAACAGTTGCTCAACCTGATGATCCACTCGCTGTACAGCAACAAGGAAATCTTCTTGCGCGAACTGATCTCCAATGCCTCCGATGCCTGCGACAGGTTGCGTTTTGAAGCCTTGAACAACGCCGGTCTGTACGGCGATGATGGGGATCTGAAGATTGGCCTGGCCTTCGACAAGGCGGCCCGCACGCTGACCATTTCCGACAACGGCATCGGCCTCTCGCGCGATGAAGCGGTTGAGCATCTTGGCACCATTGCCAAGTCCGGCACACGCGAGTTTTTCTCAGCGCTGACCGGCGATCAGGCCAAGGACGCGCATTTGATCGGCCAGTTCGGCGTCGGTTTCTATTCCTCCTACATCGTCGCCGACAAGGTGACGGTGATTTCCCGTCGCGCTGGTTTGGAGGCCACTCAGGCGGTCAAATGGGAATCGACCGGCGAGGGCGAGTTCACGGTCGAGATGGTCGAGAAGGCCGGTCGCGGCACCGAAGTGACGCTGCACATGAAAGAAGGCGAGGACGAGTTCCTTTCCGGCTGGAAACTGCGCCAGACGGTGCGCAAGTACTCCGACCACATCACCCTGCCGATTCTCATGAAGAAGGACAAGTGGGACGAGGAAAAGAAGGAGCAGGTGGCCACCGACGAGGACGAAACCGTCAATCAGGCCTCCGCTCTGTGGGCGCGCCCAAAGACGGAGATCAGTGACGAACAGTACAAGGAGTTCTACAAGCACGTTGCGCATGACTTCGAGGATCCGCTGGCCTATGTGCATTCCAAGGTCGAAGGCAAGCAGGAATACACGCAGTTGCTCTACATCCCGCAGCGCGCTCCTTTCGATCTGTGGGACCGCAACGCCCGCCATGGCGTCAAGCTGTACGTGCGCCGCGTGTTCATCATGGACGACGCCGAACAACTGATGCCGCTTTACCTGCGCTTTGTGCGCGGCATTGTCGATTCGAATAATCTTCCGCTCAACGTTTCGCGCGAGATCCTGCAGGAATCGCGCGACATCGAAACGATTCGTGGCGGTTGTGTGAAGAAGGTTCTGGGCATGCTGGAAGGCCTGGCCGACAGCGAGGATGCCGCCGAGCAGGAAAAGTATGCGAAGTTCTGGAAAGAATTCGGCCGCGTGCTCAAGGAAGGCACCGGCGAAGACATGTCCAACAAGGAGCGCATCGCCAAACTGCTGCGTTTTGCTTCGACGCACGCCAATACGCCTGACGAAGTCGTGTCGCTGGCCGATTACGTCGCGCGCATGAAGGAAGGCCAGGAGAAGATTTACTACGTCACCGCCGAAACCTTCACCGCCGCCAAGAACAGTCCGCACCTCGAAATCTTCCGCAAGAAGGGCATCGAAGTGCTGCTCCTGTCCGATCGCGTCGACGAATGGGTTACCGGCAGCCTGACCGAATTCGACGGCAAGCCCCTGCAGTCCGTGGCCAAGGGCTGGCTCGATCTGGGCAAGCTGGAGGATGCGGCCGACAAGGAAGAAGCCGAGAAGGCGGCCGACGAATACAAGGAACTGCTCGACAGGATCAAGGCCACGCTCGGCGACAAGGTCAAGGATGTGCGCGTGACGCATCGCCTGACCGACTCACCGTCGTGCATCGTCGCCGATGAGCACGATCTGGGCGGCAATCTGGCGCGCATCCTCAAGGCGGCCGGCCAGAAGGCACCGGAGAGCAAGCCGATTCTCGAAATCAACCCGAAACATCCGGCTGTGCAGCGCCTGAAGTACGAAGAGTCACGCTTTGACGACTGGGCGAACCTGCTGCTCGAGCAGGCGACGCTGGCCGAGGGCGGTACGCTCGACGACCCGGCCGGTTTCGTCAAGCGCATCAACGACCTGATGCTGGCTCTGTCAGCCAAGTAAGGGCCTTAACTCTCTCAACACAGAGACCACGGAGACACAGAGAACACAGAGATAAACGAGCGAATTCCTTGAATTTGCATTTCTCTGTGCACTCTGTGTCTCTGTGTACTCCGTGTTGAAAGCGGTTTCGTATTCCTATTAATGAGCTCTGATTCAACGCTTCTTGACGGCCTACCGCCCATTCTCGATGCGGGCGTCGAAACGCTGATCCTCGGCAGTTTCCCGTCGCCCGCTTCGCTCAGTGCGCAGCAGTATTACGCGCACCGGCAGAACCAGTTCTGGCGCTTGCTCGCTGCGCTGCTCAACGAACCTCTTGCCGATCTCGATTACGCCGGGAAACAGTGCTGCCTGCTCCGGCATCGCATCGGCGTGTGGGATGTCTTCCATCGCTGTCGCCGTGAAGGGGCGCTTGATTCGGCAATACAAAGCGCAGAGCCGAACGATTTCTCACGACTCTCGACGGAGGTCCCGCGCTTGCGGCGCATCTGCTTCAACGGCAAGACGTCCGCCCGGTTCGAGCGCTGCTTTGCCCAGCAGGGCTATGACAGCTTCGTTCTGCCCTCGAGCAGCCCGGCGTTCACGCTGGCATTCGAACGCAAGGTCGAATGCTGGCGGGAGGCCTGGCTGAGCACTCCGGCACCGAGCTGATTATTTTTTCGTGGTCAGATTGTCGCGCAGGCACTGGCGATGTTCACTGCCAAGCTTGTCCTTGCACAGCGCGTGCGCTTTCTTGTGTTGCTCGCAGCGTAGCGGATCGGATGACTTTTTGCAGTCAATAGCCTGCTTCTGCTCGTCCAGACACTGCTTGAGTTCCGCGCCGGCCTTGCCCTTGCAAGCCTTGAGCGCCTTGGCCCGGGCCTCCTGGCGTGCCTTGCAGCGCTCAACGTCCTTGGCCTTTGCACAATCTCTGGGCACTTGTTCGGGCTGCTTTTCCTGAGGCGGGGGGGCGACAAGCGGGACCGTCACCGATTTGGCGAATCCGAATGCACCGGGAACACCGGCCGGGCCTTGTTGTGCGATTGCCGGCCCGGAGCAGATCGCGATGCTCAGTGCAGCGGCAAAAAACATTCTTTTCATGGAGCTCTCCGGTCAAGATCGGTAGGGATGGTCTGAAAGACAATTCTCAGCCCGATTGTAGCCCACTTCATCGCCTCGTGTTGTTGCCGGCATTGAGCCATCCATGGCTTGTCGGGTATAGTTCCTGAATAACCCAACTGGAATGCGTCCCATGACCGATCAGACGGACAATAGCGTACCCGAACACCGCCTGACTGTGGCAGAAGTTCTCGGTTTTCTGGTGGCCGACGGTCTCGTCGATAAACCTGACGCCTATGCGCTGATCGCCGAAAGTCGCCTGAAGCGTCTGGTCGCCCATCCCTTGACGATAGTCGCCGAGCAGAAGTGGAAATCACGGCGCGCGCCGCATCGCCCGCTGACCATGGACGACCTCGGCGAGTGGTTTGCCGCCAAGGTAGGGATGGAGTATTACCACATCGACCCGTTGAAGATTGACTTCACGGCGGTGACCGATGTCATGTCGAGTGCCTATGCCACACGTTTTGGCATTCTCCCGGTGCAGGTTAACGCCAATGAGGTGGTGATTGCGACCACCGAACCCTTCCTGCGTGACTGGGAAAAAGAGATCAAACCCATCGTCAAGAAAAACATTCGCCGGGTGATTGCCAGCCCGGTCGATGTGGCGCGCTTTCTGGTCGAGTTTTACAACCTGGCGCGCTCGGTCAAGAAGGCGACGCAACTTGGCGGGCAAAGCTCGGGACTGTCGTCGTTCGAGCAACTGGTCGAACTGGGCCGAACCAACAAACAGTTCGATGCCAACGACCAGCATATCGTCAACATCGTCGACTGGCTCTGGCAGTACGCCTTCGAGCAGCGCGCCAGTGACATCCACATCGAACCGCGGCGCGAACTCGGCATCGTGCGTTTCCGCATCGACGGCGTGTTGCATCAGGTATACCAGATTCCGATGAGCGTGATGGCGGCGATGGTCAGCCGCATCAAGATTCTCGGGCGCATGGATCTCGTTGAAAAGCGCAGGCCGCAGGACGGGCGCATCAAGACGCGCACCGCCGATGGGCAGGAAGCGGAGTTGCGCCTGTCGACCCTGCCGACGGTGTTTGGCGAAAAGCTGGTGATGCGGATTTTCGACCCCGAAGTACTGGTGCGCAACTTCACCGATCTGGGTTTCTCCGACGAGGATCAGACGCGCTGGAAGGCCATGTCGGAAAGCCCCAACGGCATCATTCTGGTGACCGGTCCGACCGGCTCGGGCAAAACGACAACGCTCTACTCGACGCTCAAGCAACTGGCCACACCGGCGGTCAACGTGTGTACCATCGAAGATCCGATCGAAATGGTCGAACCGGCGTTCAACCAGATGCAGGTCCAGGGGAGCATCGACCTCGATTTCGCCCAGGGTGTGCGCGCCCTGATGCGGCAGGACCCGGACATCATCATGGTCGGCGAAATCCGCGATCTGGAAACCGCCGAAGTGGCTATCCAGGCGGCGCTCACCGGCCACCTCGTGCTGTCCACCCTGCACACCAACGATTCTCCGGCAGCAGTCACCCGCCTGCTCGACCTCGGCCTGCCGTCCTACCTGATCAGCGCCACGATGCTGGGGATCATGGCGCAGCGTCTGGTGCGCGTGCTCTGTCCGAGTTGCAAGAAATCCAGCCCGGCCACGCCCGAGGATGAAGCGCTGTGGGATCGCCTGGTCGCCCCGTGGAAGGCCAATCGTCCGGCGCAGTTCCATCACCCGGTGGGTTGTCTGGATTGCCGCATGACCGGTTATCGCGGGCGGGTCGGCGTCTATGAAATCCTGATGCTCTCGCCGGACATGAAACAGGCCATCACGGACAACGCCGATGTGGCCAAGATTCGCGATCTGGCCTACCGCGAAGGCATGAAGCCCTTGCGCATCTCCGGCGCGATGAAGATTGCGGCAGGCATGACAACGCTGGCCGAAGTGTTCAAGGTCGCACCACCGTCCGAGCGCTCCTGACCAGGCCGGCAGCGCCCGCCAAGCGGCACTCTCCGGCGGGAATGCCGTGGCAGCCAATGTCTACGCGGCTTCCGTGGCATGTTGTTGAAAATTGCTTTTTTTGGTTGATAAATTCTATGCTTGAGGTCAACTCCCGGCTAATTCCGGAAATTGAACTACCCTTTCCCATAGCAGACTTTCACCAGGAGTGATTGCCGAATAGCCGACACGCGTTAGGCGCAGCCTTATGATCGGTATTCTTGGAGATTTATGCCCTCCGTGTCGGCAACCACAAGGTCAGCCGGGTCCCCTGATCGGGTATCGATGAAACGTCCATGTTGCCACCCAGCAGTGCTAGAGTCTCCTTGACGATTGCAACTCCCAAACCCGTGCCCGGTATTTTCCCAGAGGTATCTGCCCGCCAGAATCGATCCCCAAAATGAAGAATCTGCTCCGGCGTCATCCCGATCCCCTGGTCACTCACTGTGATTCCTGCCTTGCCCGGAGCGGTGATAACGGCGATCCGTATTTCTCCATCATCCGGTGAATATTTCATCGCGTTACCAATAATATTGGTAAGTGCCCGTCGCAATTTATCAATATCAGCAAAGGCGTAGATCGCCCCCGGCGGCAGATCAAGTACGATCCTGCATCGTTCATTAAGGACACCCATATCAACGACCGTATCATGCGCGAGTGATGCCAGATCGACCTCAATAATCGTCAAATCCTGCTTACGACGCGCTTCTATTCTGGCAATATCCAGCAATTCATTGATGATGTCGACCAACTGTATCGATCGACGGTTAATGGTTTCCAGGATATCCCGCTGCGTTGGCGCGTCCAGTTCCCTTTCCAGCAATAACTCACTGAACCCCATAATGCTGGTCATTGGAGTACGCAGTTCGTGCGCTGCATGAGAGAGAAACTCAGTCTTCAATCTGTCGACTTCCGTTTCGTGGGTCACGTCGCGAAAATAGAGCATCTGCGAAACGGATGAAGTATTGCTGGTGCGCAGGCCAACTTGCAGTATGCGACCCACTGGCACCAGAAGTTCGATCAATTCGCGTCGGGATTCTTCACTGACTTCCTTGGCATCCTCGGCAACCAATCCATCCAGACCGCTGAAGGTCTGGGATGGAACGCAAAGGCTGGCCAGCTTTGCGGTAAATTCTGATTCATCAATCCCTGTGATCTCATCCTCCTTCAATCCGGTCATGCTTGAAAAGGCCGGACTGACGTACTTGACCCGACGTGAACCATCGAATGAGACGAAGCCATCAGGTGACAGCGAAAAAATGCCACTCAATTGCTCAGTTCGTTCTTTCAGCGCGATTTCGTATTCTTTGCGCTCGGTAATGTCATAATTGACCCCGATCATCCGAACGGCTTCGCCTTCGTCATTGCACAACACCGTGGCGGAAGCCTTGAGGTGGCGCACCTCGCCCGTCGGCCAGACCACCCGAAACTCAGTGTCGAAGGGATGCTCACCGTTCAGGGCCTGCTTGAGCTCCCTGTCTCCGCGTTCCCTGTCGTCCGGATGCAGTCCTTGTTGCCAGGCCTGATAAGCACCACTAAAGTTATCCGGGGACACGCCATACAGTGGATACATCGAGTTATCCCAGAGCAGTTTGTTTTCCTTGACTTGGTAATCCCACACCCCAATCTTGGCCGAGTCGGTGGCAATGGAGAGTCGCTGGCTGAGTTCGCCTATTTTGTCAGTGAGTCCTTCGGCAATTCTGGTGGCATTGGTTCTTGTGTTGATTAAGGAACGCATCAGGCCGAACATCAGGCCACTGATCACAAGGCCTGCGATCAAGCTTACCCATGCATAGGTGTAATCTAGATTTGATTCTCCTGCAACAGGCTCGAATCTCAGTACCCATTGTGTATCAGGGTCAAACTGGATGACGCGGTGTATATGGGACGCCGAATTTGACTGCTGCGGCTTGGATGGGTTGCTGTCAAATAGCAACTTGGCTGGCGACAGGCTCGGCCCGTCGTAGATGTGCACGTCAATGACCCGGCTATCGCTGCCTGATAATTCCGAAATCGTTCCAGTCATCAGATCGTTCATGCGGAACGGGCTGTAAACCCAGCCAATCAATGCCTCCCGTCGTTGCTCAAGCGTGGCCAAAGACGCGTCATTGCGATAGACCGGAAAATACATCAGGGTGCCTGCCTGAACTTCCTTTCCGTCTTCCTGCACCAGTTCTACCTTGCCGGACAGAGCCGCCTCGCCGCTATCCCTCGCTTGCTCCATGGCGTTGCGGCGTACGGGTTCGGAGAACATGTCGAAACCAAAAGCGCGCAAGTTGCGATCTCGAAATGGTTCCAGATAAATGATGGAGGTATACAGAGTACGTTCGCCGCTTGGGCGTACTGTATAGTCCGGAAATCCTTCGGCGCGGATGCGGGCGATGTGGGCTGCGAGCCTGCCCTGTGGAATGACTTGCGTAAACCCGATACCTTGTACTCCGGGAACATTCCGATCGGCGTGCAAGGTCCTGACATAGGCGTGCCATTGATCACGGCTGACTGAATTTGTCGCAGAAAACAGGCCGCTCCCGCCGCGAAGGATCATGGCATAGATGTTTAGCCGATCCCGGATCTTGAGCGTTGCCTGGTCGCAGGAAGCGATGAACTGCTTAGTCGCAATTTCTTCGATGCTGTTTTTAACAAACAGGCTTGCATACAGGGTTGCCAGGAGTCCAATACATAGAATTGGCCAGGACAGCAATACTATATTGAAAGTGCCTTTTGCAAGCTTTTGCATCTGCGTCAGCTTGCCAAATTGAAAATCAGATCGATGGCGTTGCCCCGTTTTATGCTGCTGGACGGCTTGACAAAGCAGGCATCGGCACCCTTCGCCATCGCGTTCGCGTGATCACACTCCTGGCCGCGAGCGCTCAACATGAAGACTTTCATGCAGTACATTATAGGGCCTTAATCACTTCGGTGCCCTTCATCAGCCTTACCGTAAACCAGAATGTACTTCCCTGGCCTTCCTCGCTGACCACCCCCGCATCCCCGCCCATCAGCATGGCGATGCGTTTGGCGATGCTCAGGCCCAGACCGGTGCCGCCGTACCTGCGGTTCATGGAGCCGTCAGCCTGAGTGAAGGCATGAAACAGCCGGGCCTGCTGCTCGGGGCTGATGCCAATACCCTGATCGGTGACCTCAAGCCGCAGCAACACGCTGAGATTGTCTTCCTCGACGGTGCGGGCATTCACCGTGATCTGTCCCTGCTCGGAGAACT
>CAIVZW010000775.1 GCA_903910495.1 uncultured beta proteobacterium | reverse complement strand
GACCGAAGGAAATGCAGAGCCGACCCACAGCATCAGTGGATAATTTGGGATGATTATACCTTCACCCTGTACCATGCCGCATAAAGTGCGGGAAGGAAAAACACCGTCAGCAGCGTGGCCACGATCAGGCCGCCCATGATGGCGACCGCCATCGGCCCCCAAAAGACGCTGCGCGTCAGTGGAATCATCGCCAGGATAGCCGCCGCCGCGGTCAGCATGATCGGCCGGAAACGCCGTACGGTTGATCCGATAATGGCTTCCCACGTAGGTTTGCCGGCTTTTTCGTCCTGCTCGATCTGGTCGACGAGAATCACCGAGTTGCGCATGATCATTCCGGAGAGCGCAATCACGCCCAGATTGGCGACAAAACCGAAAGGTACATTGAACACCAGCAGGGCAATCGCCACGCCGATCAGGCCAAGCGGTGCCGTGAGCAACACAAGTACCGTACGCCCGATGCTCTGCAACTGCATCATGAGCAGGGTTACGACCGCCATCAGCATCATCGGCATCACGGCCTTGATCGAGTCTTCGCCCTTGGCCGACTCCTCGGTCGCGCCGCCGACTTCGATACGGAATCCGGGCGGCAGTTGCTTGCGCACGGCATCGAGTTGCGGGTTGATCTGCGCTGAAACCACCGGCGCCTGAATGTTGTCGCGGATGTCCGCGCGCACCGTTACCGTCGGCAGTCGATTGCGGCGGCTGATCAGGCCATCTTCCAGTTCGTAATGAATTTTTGCCACCTGGGCGAGCGGCACATAGCGTCCGCCGGCGGTGCGGATGTTGATGTCGGCCAGGGCTGAAATGCGGGCGCGCTCGTCACCGCGGGCGCGCACTACCACATCAACCAGTTGATCACCCTCGCGCATCTGCGTGATCGTCGTTCCGGACAGGATCAGGTTGATCGAATTGGACAGATCGAGCGAACTGATGCCAAGCACCCGGGCGCGATCCTGGTCGATTTCCAGACGTACCGACTTGCCCATCTCGTTCCAGTCGAAATTCACGTCCTTGACGTGCGGATTGGCGCGCATGACGGTGGCCACGGCCTCGGCGGCAAGGCGCAACTCGCCGATGTTCTCGCCGGAGACGCGAAACTGGATCGGAAAGCCGACCGGCGGACCATTTTCCAGGCGCAGTACGCGGACCCGCGAGTTGGCCATGCCGGCGTGCCACTCGGCATTTTCAGAGGCGAAATACGCTTCCAGTCGGCGCTTCAGATCCTCGCGCGCCCGGAGGTCGTGGGTAACCACGACAAACTGGGCAAAATTGTCGTTGAACAGTTGCTGGTCGAGCGGCAGATAGAAGCGCGGACTGCCGTTGCCGATGGTGCTGGAGAAATGCATGACCGACTTCTTCATCTCCGGCTCGTTGAGCAGCAGTTGCTCGATCTTCATCGCCTGCGTCTCGGTGGCCTTGAGCGACGCCCCCTGCGGCAGCCACAAATCGACCAGCAACTCGGTACGCGCCGACGGCGGGAAGAACTGTTTCTCGATGCCCTTGTTGAACGCCACCAGGGACAGGGCGAATGCGGCCAGCGTGGCGCCTATCACCAGCCAGCGGCGCTTTAAACACCATTCGACCGCGGCGCGCAAACGCCGATAGAACGGCGTATCGTAAATGTCTTCCCCGTGCTTCTGCGCCTTGGCCAGCAGTTTTTTGGCATCGAGAATCTTGTAGCCGAGATAGGGAGTGAACACCACCGCCACCACCCAGGAAACCACCAGCGCAATGCTCACCACGGCAAACATCGAAAAGCAGTATTCGCCGGCGCCGGACTGGGCAAAGCCGACCGGCGTAAAGCCGGCCGCCGTCACCAGCGTCCCGGTAAGCATCGGGAAAGCCGTCGAGGTGTAGGCAAAGGTCGCCGCTCGAAAGCGATCCCAGCCCTGCTCCATTTTCACCACCATCATTTCGACGGCGATGATCGCGTCATCAACCAGCAAGCCGAGGGCAATGATCAGGGCGCCGAGCGAGATGCGCTGCAAGTCGATGCCAAAGACTTCCATCAGCAGAAACGTGATCGCCAGCACCAGCGGAATCGACAGGGCGACCACCGTCCCGGTGCGCAAACCCAGACTGAGAAAGGAAACCGCGAGCACGATGAGCACCGCTTCGCTGAGCGAGGACATGAACAGGCTGATCGACTG
>CAIVZW010000774.1 GCA_903910495.1 uncultured beta proteobacterium | reverse complement strand
CTATCACCCGAAAGGTGAAACACCCGTTCGCCCTGAGCAGCCCGCACAGCGGGCGTGTCCCCCAGGGGGATTTGAGCCCAAGGCCCCGTTGCCTTCGGGGCATCGAAGGGTACGTTATCTTGCAACTGCGGTTTTTAGGTTTATATACGGCCACGACGCTTGAATGCTAACTCGGACGATGGTTTTCGGCAATCAATTGCCAACATCAACTGTCGAGTTTCCCCCAGCGTGCGTCACAATTTTCTGAAAAGCTTCCCGGATCACAGCCCAGTGACTACCAGCAACTTGGAGAATGGGGGCAATGGGCAGAGAAGAGCTTTATTTAGGATTGTTCGACATGGATCAGATTAGCGAAGAAGTAAAACGCTTTCCAAGGCGGCGCAGTGTTCTTTCTGCGGCCAGCACACCCCGGTACTGTGCCTCCTCGAACAGCGAGAAACCGCTCACGTCGGCGTGGGCAAAGCGCAGGCGCGCGCCATCGGCGGCAAACCGCCGGCGCGCTTCGCCCCAGATCAGCCCCGGCAGCGGACGCGCCATGGCGTGGGCGTTGCGGAAGACATCAAGGCGCGTCGTCACCTGCCGGATGTCCGGATGCGGCCGCTCCAGATCGGCGAGAATCTGCTCCGCCCAGTCCTCGCGCGAGGTGACCTGCAACAGCGCTCTTGCCTGCGGCGGCGGCATGCTGCTCAAGGCCCGGTAGTAGGTGAACACGGTAGCACCCGGATGCATGCGCATCTGCTGGTGCGTGGACACCACATAGCCGAGGCCGGGGCTGTCGTAGAGCACATTGTCCCAGGCCATCGACGTGCCGGCTCTATCCTCGGGGAAGCGTGAGAGCGTCAGGTTGGCAAGCAGCCAGGGGGCGTCGGAATAGCTGCGGGCGGCCGTCTTCAAGGCCTCGTGTCCGGCAAAGACATGGGGCACGAGAAAGAGCGGCGCTGCCCAGATGAGTTGTTCGGCCTGCAGCCGCAGGCTGCGTTTTTCCGCCGGCAGCCACAGATCGACGTTCATCCGCCCACCCGTTTCGGCGACGCGGTAAGCCAGCGCCCCGGTCAGCAGACGATCTCCGGCGTGGTCCTTGATGCTTTGCGCCAGGCCTTCCACCAGCCAGCCGTTGCCGCCCGGCGTGGTGAGTACGGTATCGCTCGCCGCGTCCTGCGCCTCGCCGTTGCGGCAAGCGAAATAGTGGATGCCGGCCCAGGCCGAGACCTCGGCGATAGCCGTGCCGTAATCGTCGCGGCAGGCATAGTCGACGTACCAGTGCAGCTGCGGCGAATCGAGCCCTTGTGCGAGCAGCCAGTCGCGCATGCTGATCCGGTCGAGCGCCAGCAGGTCGGGCGCGCGGCTGGACAGTTCCATGGGCAGGGCAAAGGCGCGGCGCGGCGTAATGCGGCCATCGCGCCGCTGCTTGAAGCCGTCCATCAGCGTAAAAAAACGCTGGTACTGCTCGCGCTCGGCAACGCTCACGCCGACCAGCGGCAGCACGCCTTCCTGCCACCAGCCGTTGCGGTACAGGCGTTCCTGCGGCGTGGCGCAGAGATAGCGCTCGTCGTACCGCGGACGCGCGGCACGCGGATCGCCCTGCAATACACCGAGTTCGGCCAGCAACTCACGTACCGCCGTGGCTTCCTGCGTTGGCAGCGGCAGGTAGTGCGCGGCAATCGGGTAGGCGCTGACCTCGTTGCGGCCAGCGCGTGAATTGCCTCCCGGCTCGGCTTCAAGTTCGACCATGAGGAAGTCCTTGAAACCCGCTTTGGCCAGCTTCCACCCGGCCGACAGTCCGCCGATGCCGGTGCCGACGATAAGCACCGGCACGCGCCTCGTCTCGGAGGGTGGTGCCGGATTGGGTTCGCGCAGCAGGTGGCCCAGGTCAATAGACGTACCGGACAACTCGCCCGGCGGTAAGGGCGGCCTGGCCGGCGCGGAACATCCGGGAAGGGACCCCAGCCCGGCGACGGCCAAAGAGGCAAGAAAATCGCGGCGATCCATCATTCAGCGGATCACCTGCCGCCACTCGTTCTCGAAGTAGCGCACCAGTACCTGGTTGTTGAGCCGGTTCACTTCGGCGTCGACGCGCGCCATGTCCTTGGGGAACTGGAACAGGGCAGGCGTCGTTTCCGGCGTGAGGAAACGCGTGCTGACGGCATAGCGGGCAGGCGGCTGGTAGGCGCGCCGGCCGGCCAGCACGTAGCCCCATTCGCCAAAGGAAGGCACCAGCGCGTGATACGGCGTCGTCACCAGGCCGACGCTCTCCAGCGTCGTCACCACGCACCAGAACGATTGCCGGGCGTAGAGCGGTGACGTCGACTGAATGGCGGCGAGTGCGCCTGCGCTCATGTGTTTTTCCAGCAGCCGGTAGAAAGCCGCGCTGTAGAGCTTACCGATGGCGAAGTTGGAGGGATCGGGAAAGTCGACGACGACGAAATCGAAGATCTCGTCGTTGCTCTCCAGCCATTGCAGGGCGTCCTTGTTGACTATCCTGACCTTGGGTGAATGCAGCGCGTCGTCGTTGAGCTTGCGCAGCACCGCCGCCGAGGAGAAAAGCTGCGTCATCGCCGGATCGAGATCGACCAGGGTCACCGCTTCGATCTGCGGATACTTGAGTATCTCGCGCACGGCCAGCCCGTCGCCGCCGCCGAGCACGAGAATCCGCCGCGCGCCGGGCAGCGTCGATAGCCCCGGATGCACCAGCGCTTCGTGGTAGCGGTATTCGTCGCGCGAACTGAACTGCAGGTTGTTGTTGAGAAACAGGCGCAGGTCATCCTTCCAGCGTGTAATGACGATGCGCTGGTACGGCGAAGTTTCGGTAAACACGATCTCGTCGGCATAGAGATGCGCCTCGGCCAGCGAGGTGAATTGACCGGCTGCAGCGAACCCGAGCGCCAGCAGCAGCAGTGAAACAAAGGCCTGTGTCTTGAGCCCGCCGGCGTTGTGCAGTTGCTCGCGGAACAGCCACAGTGCCCACAGTGCCACCAGTACGTTGAGCAGGCCGAAGAGCAGGCCGCTGCGCACCAGCCCGAGATGCGGCACCAGTAGCAGCGGGAAAAGAATGGAGACGGCCAGCGCGCCGAGATAATCGAAGGTGAGCACCTGCGAGACGACATCCTTGAAGGAGAGGTCACGCTTGAGGATGCGCATGATCAGCGGAATTTCGAGGCCGACCAGAATGCCGATGCCGAAGACCGCCAGATAGAGCGCGAGCTTGAACGGCGCCGAAAACCAGACGAAGATGAAGAACAGCGCTGCCGCAGAAAACCCGCCGAGCACGCCGACCATCAACTCGATCTGGACGAAGCGCGCGACCAGATTGCGCTCGACGTAACGCGACAGCCACGAGCCGATGCCCATGGCGAACAGGTAGGTTCCGATCACCGTCGAGAACTGCATCACCGAATCGCCGAGCAGATAGCTCGACAGGGCACCGGCGATCAACTCGTAGGCCAGGCCGCAGGAGGCCACGACAAAGACGGAAAAGAGTAGAGCCTGATTCATTTGAAGGGTAAAGTTGGTGTTTGCTAGGTATTCTATTCTGAAAAGTCGACTAAACTCTTCTTATGCATAAGCGCTTCTCTCCGATGATCGCCAAGACCAGCCTTTCCGCTTTGCTGACCCCCTTGCTCGCTGCACTTGTTCTGCTTGCCGGGCAGGCGCAGGCCGCAGACGCCGGGGTCATCGTTGCCGCCAGCGGCAACGCCAGCATCGTCTCCGCCGACGGCAGGTCGCGCCCGGCAACGGCCGGTGCGGCAATCAAGGCCGGTGAGACCGCGGAAACCGGCGAAGATGCCAAGCTCAATATCCGCTTCAGCGACGATTCGGTCGTGCAACTGTATGCGAAATCGCAATTCCGCATCGATCAATACGCCTTCAGCGGTGGCAAGAGCGACGACGACAAGGGCTTTTTCAGTCTTGTCAAAGGCGGTTTCCGCACGGTCACCGGGCTGCTCGGCAAGTTCAACCGCCCGGTTTATCGCGTCAGTACGGTGACAGCGACCATTGGCATCCGCGGTACGGAATACAGCGCCCGTCTTGACAACGGACTGCACGTCCAGGTTGACCGCGGCGAGATTTCGCTGACCAACAAGGCCGGTACCTTTCCCGTCAGCGAAGGCCAGCGCGCCTATGTCGCCAGCCAGAAATCGGCGCCGAGATACCTGAAACTGGGCAGCGCGGCACAAAACACCGCAACCGTCGGACGCAGCGGAGCCACGGGGGGCGGAACGAACATCCAGGGCAACACAGCGATCAACGCCAATGCAGCGAACGTTAACGCCGTGGGCATCGGCCAGGACAACACGGCGTCGAACAAAGTGGGGACGATCGGCGGGAAGTAGCAAGCGCTCTGGATGCTCTGTGCAGATCAGTGCGTGAGCGAGAGTCGGAATTACTTGTGGTAGGCCCGGCTTCCGCTGCTGGACAGGCGCGATGTCTGCGCGCCGGCATCGCGCTCGAAGAGGTTCCAGCCCTGATACTGGGCATGGGCAAAGAAGGCCAGCGCAAGCATTCCGATGACGATATTGGTCTTGATCATCTCATTCGTCCTCGTCCGCGTTTTCTTCGTCCGCTTCGTCATCGCCGCCGAGATCGCTTTCGCTCCAGCGCCGCGCTTCGAAGGCGCTGCGCCGCCAGCGCGAAATGAGCGGGAAAAGCACCAGGAAGATCATCACCAGCACATAATTCGACCAGGTCACCGGGTTGCGCACGACTTCAATTGTATCGAACACGGCGTTGCGCCTGTCCTTGCCCAACTCGTATTCGACGGTGAGATAGTAGTTTCCGGGCGGGATGTTCCTGAAGGCGATGGCATCATCCTTTGCGCCTTCCGACCAGCTTTCGCCGTCATCAACCCCCCGGTAGTAGCTGACTTCCTGTGCGCCCTGATACGCCTCGCCGGTGTTTTTCTCGACCAGCGTGCTGGTGATATCGACCCAGTTGTTTTCGACGTCGGTGGTATGCGTCAAGCGCAGCGAGCGCGCCCGGCTTTTCAGGGCAAACTCCTGCGTGGTCAGCGTCGCTTCTTCATTGAGCGGCGAAAGCACCATCTGCTGCTTGAGCACGACCTGCGACGAGAAAATGTAGACGAAGGCCAGTTGCACCAGCGTTGCCGCTAGCGCCAGCATCCAGAACAGGCGGAAGATCTTCGTGTGGCGCTCGATCAGCGGATTGGGCTGGTTGGCAAAAACCCCGATGCGTGCCGGTGGTGTCATCGTGGTCTTGAACGCGGCGCACAGATCCTCGGGTTCCAGATACTCGCTCTCCGACCAGGTCGCCTCCTTGTTCGTCACCTCGCGCGAGAGCATCTGCGGCGGGGAGATGTAATCGTCCACCTGGCAGGTTTCGCCGACGGAAACGCGCCAGTAGAATTCGCCGACGACATAGCTGACTTCCGCCTTGCCGGAATTGAACAGCTTGAACAACTCCTTGCCGCGCCGGAACGAGGTCTGCCCGCGGCTGACCGACGGTGGCTTGGACAGCGTACGGGCGAAGTTCCAGTGCCCCTGGTATTCGGTGAGCCAGGCAAAACCTTCCTTGTCGTTGAACAGCAGGTATTCCGACCAGGTATAGGTTTCGCCACCGGAATGCGAACAGCGCTGCATGAAACCGATGGCTTCCCAGTCGATATCGCGCACTCTGCCCTTGCTGCCGAGCGGCAGCCACGGTGTGATACGCATCGACTGTGCGGCACTCGCCAGCAACTGCACCTTGTCGTTGTCGATGCCGATAATCGAGCCGCAACTGTCGCAGGCGACACTCTCGATGGCGCCTGAATGGATGCTGAGCGGTGCGGCGCAGTGCGGGCAATTGAAAGCGCTGGCCTTGATTGTTGCCTTCCCTCCGGACGAGGCCGCACCGGTATCCCTGAGATTGGCCAGCTTGAGTTCGTCGAAACTCGCCGGATAACCGACAAAAACCAGCGGCGGCGTTTCGCTGTAGTCGATGGTGACAAAACGGTCGTTGCCTCTCAGGTCGGCCGTATTGACGTCGTATCCCGACTCGACCTTGAACGGCAGTTCGCCCTGTCCGGCGATGCAGCGCGCCGATTCGAGATCGGTCACCGTAAACGTGCGGCCGTCGATGCTGACCGGCATTTCCGGGGTAAGCGCCTCGAACGCGGGCAGTGCCTCAGTGGTCGGCACCTGCGAACTCAGCACATATTCGCCGCCGGCCTCCGAAAGCCACGCACTGCGCGCATCGTCGAACAGGATGTGCCACTCGTTCCAGAGCCCGGATTCGTGCTTGAGCTGGATACGCCCGATGACGCCGAAGTGGATGCCGCGGAACTTGCCTTCACTGCCGATCTGGATGAGCGAAGGATCGTCCATCAGATCTGCCATGCGGCCAAGGTTCTTCAGGTCCTCGCCGTCGCGCAGCAGCGTACTGCGACAGAATTCGCAGACGGCATAGACCGAGGCCGCCGAGCGAAAGCTCACCGGCGCGCCGCAGGAGGGGCAGTTAGCGGTTTTCACTGAAGGCCGGAGAAGGCGGAAACGCTAATGATTCAGACCAGTTTGCCCAGCAACTCGGCCTTCTTGGCGTCGAACTCGGCCTGCGTGAGGATGCCCTTGCCTACCAGTCCGTGCAGCTTCTCCAGCGTGGCCATGACATCGTCGGCACTTGCGCCGGCCGCAGGTGCCGCCGTTGCGGCCGGCTGTGCCGCCCCCGGCTGCATGGCCTGCGTCATGGCCTGGGCCATGCCCTGGCCGATGCTCAGCCCGGCCCCCAGACCGGCGCCTATGCCGGCCATCCCGCCCTCGTTCTGTGCGGCGAGCGGAATGCTGGTGGCTACCTGGTACTGTGTGTAGCGGCCCATGTCGCCAAGCATGTTCATGCCGATCCTGGTGTCGAGGATCTTCTGCAATTCTTCCGGCAGCGTGACGTTCTGCACGGCAAAGGCATCGAGCACCAGGCCGTAGCGGTCGAATACCGGCTCCAGCGCGGTCTTCAGCTTGGCAGCAAATTCGACCTGATTGGCGGCCATGTCGATGAAGGGCACTCCCGATTCGCCGAACAGGTCGCTCATTCCGGCAATCACCAGACCGCGCAACTGGCCGTCGAGGTCGTCGACGCTGTACACCTCGCGTGTGCCGGAGATTTCCTTGTAGAACTTGCCCGGATCGACGAGCTTGAACGAATAGAGGCCGAAGGCGCGCACGCGCACCATGCCGAAATCCTTGTCGCGGATGGTGATCGGGTTGGGCGTTCCCCACTTGCGGTCGAGTTGCAGACGGGTCGAGAAGAAATAGACGTCGGACTTGAAGGGCGACTCAAACAGCTTGTCCCAGTTCTTCAGGTAGGTCAGTACCGGCAGCGTCTGGGTATTCAGCGTGTACAGACCGGGACCGAAAACATCGGCCACCTGGCCTTCATTGACGAACACCGCCATCTGCGAATCGCGCACCGTGAGCTGGGCACCGTTCTGGATTTCAAAATCCTGCATCGGGTAGCGGTAGGCCATTACGCCATCGCCGTCCTCGGTCCAGTGAATGACGTCGATAAATTGTTTCTTGATGAAATCCATGAGGGCCATGACGATCTCCTAGAGGAAGTGCAAGTGGATTAGTAGCTCATGCAGGCGGCGTTAATCAAACCAACAGCGATTGACAAGGCCGCAAGAAAAGTGGCCTCGGAGATCTTGCCGGCCGGAATGTCTTCCGTCAGATGCGGCAGCGCAAAACGTGCGACAAGATAAGTGAAGATCTGGATCACGCCGGCAATCGCCCCCCACGCCGCCAGGTCGGCCAGCGTATCGCTGTGGGCAATGACATTGGCCACCGGCATGGCAAAGCCGAACAGCGCGCCGGAAAGACTGATCGCCGCTGCGGTATTGCCCTGCCGGATCAGGGCTATTTCGTCATACGGCGTGACATTGACGTAGACCAGCAGGAAAACGACGATCAGCGCGACCGCCACGGCAAAATAGGATAAAAAGGCGGGCAGCAGGGTCAACATTTTAGGCAGCATGGGAATTCTCCAATAAGCTCCACTACGCAAACACCACCGGACTGCTCCGGCCTGTATTCCGGAAGATTACTGCGAAGTCGCGAAATGCACCAGTCCATCAAGAATCAGATTTTCCTCCAAACGGAACGGAATGTTCAAGTGCGGGGCAAGGCGCGGGGCTCCGCCGCCCGTCAGCAGACAGACTGCGTCCGGCTCGGCAGCGAGGCTGGAGTACATACGCTCGATGGCGCCGATCTGGGCGTAGAGGCAGCCGCTGACAATGGCATCCATGGTATTGCGCGGCGCGCGACAAAATTCCCCTTCGGCCAGCGGCAGCTGCGCCGTGTTGCGGGCCAGTGCCGCACGCATCAGGTCGACCCCTGGCAGGATCAGCCCGCCACGGAATCCGCCGCTCGCATCGAGCCAGTCGACGGTGGTCGCCGTCCCCGCACCGACCACGAGGCAGGCACTCGCGACCTGCGCGCGCGCGCCGATCAGGGCCGCCCAGCGGTCGGCACCCAGGCGTTCGGGCTGCTCATAGCCATTACGCACGCCACAGATCCCGGCACTGGAGCGCAGCCACAGCAACGGAGGAAAGCGTGTCGCCAGCGCAAGGTTGATCGTTTCTCCAACGGCGTCACCCGCCACATTGCAGGCGACGATCCGGGCCGCTGCCGGCCACCCGGCGGAAACTCCGGCCAGACTTGCAGCATCACCCGTCGGTAACGCGCCCTGCGCGATCCAGGTCGCACCGTCGCGAACGCCCCATTTGATGCGCGTATTGCCGGCGTCGATGGCGATCATCATAGTGCGCGCAGCGAAAGGTCGCCGGACAGGCAGCGCTCGACGCCCGCTGCGGTCTGCACCAGCAGGGCGCCATCGCTATCGGCGCCACGACAGATGCCCTCTTTCTCGATCCGCCCGTCGCGCAGCAGGCGCACCGGTTTGTCCTGCCAGGCATGACGCGCCTGCCATTGGTCGCGCAGCACGGCAAAGCCGCCGCGGGCAAAACGGTCAAAGACCCGCGCCAGTTCGATCAGCAGTTGTGCGAACAGGACATGCCGATCCGGCAGGGGCGACAGGATGCCATCCAGAGCCGCCGGCGGAAGGGCAAACCCACCGCCTTCGCCAAGGCCTTCGGGCAGGTGCAGATTAAGGCCGATGCCGATCACGGCCAGGGCGCAATCCGGCTCACTCTGCAATTCGACGAGGATACCGCCCAGCTTGGCATGCTCATGCAGGATGTCGTTCGGCCATTTGAGCGCAAGGCCTGCAGCGCCGCAGGCTTCGAGCGCTTCGATCACGGCGACACCGACGGCCAGCGACAGGCCGGACAGGTGCTCGATTCCGCCGTCGAAGCGCCAGAGCACGGAGAAGGTCAGGCTGGCTTGCGGCGAGGCCAGCCAGCTTCGTCCGCGACTGCCGCGGCCGGCGTTCTGCCGGTCGGCCACGATGACGCTGCCGGCCGGCGCACCCTGTCCGGCGCGAGCGAGCAATAGGGTATTGGTGGACCCGCACTCGGCCAGTGAATCAACATCGAAACGACCGCGCGCCTCCCCGAGCAGGGTTTGCAGGCGAAGCGGGTCAATCAGCAGGGAAGGGGAGACCGTCATGGTGGCGGTGCTACGATTT
>CAIVZW010000773.1 GCA_903910495.1 uncultured beta proteobacterium | reverse complement strand
TAGGAAGCTGACGTTCGAGCACTGCAACCACTGAAGGGCGGCTTACCAACCTACTGCCGCCCGACACTGAACGACTGGCCAATGGCCGGATTGGCCGAGCAGCGGACCGACTGAAGACAGAATCGAGCGGCGGGTTCCGGATCGAGTACCAGTCGGTTCAACCCGTAGTGTTTCTCGCTATCCCTATGACAGGACCTGGCCGATCATAAAACTTCGTAGCAGATGATCGAGGATTTCGTTCTCGGATTCTATTCATTGCCAATATATGTTCGATCCATTGAATCTCTAAGATCAGACGTCGTTTTCGCACTGCACAACGCCACATCGGGTGAAAGACCTTTAAGGTATCGAAGTCAAAACCGTGGTAAGAAACGTGGTAATCGGAAAATCCAATATGGAGAATGCCTATCATCCATGCGGGTTACGTGACACATTATGAATGTCACCGCTCCGCCAATAAACATAATAAGTCATTGTTATTTAATGGCTTATTTATTACTCTTCTGTTCTACAACAGGTTCTACAAACCTGAGTTTCATGCGAATGCTTTAAGCCATGTCCTAAAAAAAATGCTCACACTTAACCAAGTGAGAATAAGAAAAACAATCGCATTGAAGTCGAACGCAATGATAATTCAATATCAATATAAGCAACATATAATGCCCTCCTCTCAAATGTGGGAAAAAATTTCTGTTGATGGGCATCAATGAAGTCGATCCTGCCTAAGGGTAGGGACCTAAACCGTCAGGAAAATTCGCAGGTTTTTCGTGGCATATTATTGGTTATGACAGCCGTTGCTGTTTTCTCCCTCTTAGAATCCCTGTCCAAATACCTGACCCGTTTCTACCCGATTTATCTCATCGTCTGGGCACGCTTCACGTTTCATCTCTTGCTGGTTGTTGTCGTACTCGGACCGCGTTATGGTCTTGCGCTAGTACGAACCGCCCGGCCCGGCACACAGATCTTGCGCGGCTTGTTGTTGGCCATTGCCTCGGTATTATTCGTCAGCGCATTGAAACTCATGCCGCT
This sequence comes from uncultured beta proteobacterium, assembly GCA_903910495.1. The sequence goes on along the minus strand of CAIVZW010000773.1, from coordinate 1,348 downwards.
CGCGGAAACGTCAGCCATCTCTTTTTTGGCTCCGCTGCTGGTCACCGTGATGTCGGTGCTGTTTCTCAAGGAGAAGGTCGAACTGGCACGTTGGATTGCCGTCCTGTGCGGATTCATCGGCGTCCTCGCCATCATTCGTCCGGGTAGCAGCGTATTTACCTGGGCGGTGTTGCTGCCGATGGGAAACGCAACAGCCTACGCCGCGTACCAGATTCTCACGCGCCGTCTGGCTGGGCTGGAAAGCCCCTATACCTCAATCTTCTATTCCGGACTGATCGGCACCCTGCTGCTTTCGGCCATCCTGCCCTATTTCTGGGTGCCGCCACAAAATGCCTTGCATGTCGCTTTGCTTGTCATTCTCGGCATGGTGGGCGGACTGGGCCATCTGATCCTGATCAAGGCTTTCGAATATGCCCCGGCATCACGGCTTGCACCTTTCAGCTACTCACAATTGATCTGGGTTACGGTCATTGGTTATCTGACATTCGGGGATTTTCCTGACACCTGGTCACTGGTCGGGATCGCCATCCTGATGGCCAGTGGGATCTACACCGCGACTCATCAGCGCAATTCAGACCGGTTGTTGAACGGCGAACAGACGAACTTGCCGCCAAGCGCCTAGCCGGGCAGCAAGGATTCCAATGAAACTGATTTCCGATACACCATCCCTTGGAATGTGGCCAGCAGATCACCTGTCTCGTGACGAATTCTGACCTCAAAGATCGCCAATTTGTGGGAATTGCTCACCTCTCGTGCTTCGGCAATCAATTTCCCATCCTTCGCGTCCTTGAAGATGGAAATGGATGAGTTAATCGACAGTGCCAGTTGCCCCCTTGTGTTACTGGCAGCAGCAAAAACAAAATCAGCGAGGGCAAAGCCGCTCATGGCGGCATCCGGTGAATGACGCTGGTGACGACGCCCCAGATCTGCAGTTCCTGCCCTTCATTGAATTCCATCGGGGCGAAGTCGGGGTTTTCTGCGAGAAGACGGATCCGCCCGCCCCGCTTGTAGAGCCGTTTGACGGTGAATTCGCCATCGACGACGGCAATGACGATGGTGCGATGGCTTGGTGTCAATGAACGATCCACCACCAGCAGGTCACCGTCCTGAATCCCTGCGCCGGTCATCGAGTGCCCCTTTGCTCTCAGGAAGAAGGTGGCTTCCTTGTGTGCAATCAGGTTTTCATTGAGGTCCAGGGCTTCCGAGACATAGTCGTCGGCCAGACTCGGGAACCCGGCATGGACAGCATAAGAGAAGAGCGGAATAGTAAGTGGCACCGGATTGGCGACCGGGCGCATCAAAGGTACAGGTCTCGACCAGCACATGACTGAAGCGTGCGCCAATTTCC
>CAIVZW010000772.1 GCA_903910495.1 uncultured beta proteobacterium | reverse complement strand
TTCGAAACCGCCACAGACGGTATAAGGGTTAACGGTATTGCTCCGGGTTATATAGACAATACCGGCATCTTCAAAGAAGCCACGATGAACGACCCGGAAAGATATCAGCGCATCGTCTCCAGAATTCCATCGCACATCCTTGGCGAACCTCGCGATATCGGGTGGGCGACCGTTTTTCTTTGTTCTTCCGCAGCCAAATATGTTAATGGCCATATGTTAGTTGTTGATGGTGGAGCCTCTATAGGTTTCTAGCGCAGCAACGACTCGACTGAGTTCGCAATGCCTTCCGCTGAGAAGTCCATGAACGCGCTGGCAGTCCGCAGGCGGAGCCGGAACGACATGATGTATTAAAACCATGGGCTAGCCTTTCTTGCAGCGACATACGTCTTTGAAAGCACGGCCAGTGAAACTGTAACAGGCGCTCAGTAAACCCTAAGGTGACAATAGACCATGTATTTCCTGTTATATGTGTAGGAGACATGGAGGTCCTTACCCTCTGCCAGTACCGCGGGATAAGAGTATTCACCGTCCCTCGTCTCGAGATGGAACGGGGCGCTCCATGTACACCCGTTGTCCTCAGAAAAGCTGACCGAGAGCGGAGATCGTGGGCTCCAATTCCCCGGCACCGGGTTGTACATCAGGGCGATGGTACCGTCTGCCATACGTACCGCATCGATGCCGCAGTTGTTATTCGGAAGGCCTGTGGCGTAAGCAGGGCACCAGGTAATGCCACCATCGGCGGAATCGGACCGGAAAATCTTCCCGCGGGTGCTACGCATCAGGGCATGTATTTGCCCGTCGGCGGATTCCCACAGCGTCGGCTGAATCACACCATCCCATTTCATGATGACGTCAGGATCGTTCTGGCAGAGAGCGCCTTCGGAAAGGCCATCCCACACTGCCGATTGGCCATGATCTTGCCCCGTATCACTATGATCGATCGGAATAGGACATTTCTTCCAGGTCATCCCGTGGTCGGTCGAAATGTCGATATGGGCGTCCCAATACTTGTCTGTCTCGACTGAGGACGGCGCCAGCCAGTCGCCATTTAAGGTGACGAGCAATTTGTTTTTCACCGGCCCTCGCGGGGTTTTGTCTTCTGGAACCATTTCGCGGGACTCTGACCAGGTATGCCCGAAGTCATCAGAGGTGCTGACCCTCTGAACCCAGGCTGAGATAGGCGATCCAGTTTTGTAGAACAGATAGATCAGGCCACTATCGAGGTGCAGAACGGGGTTCCAGTGCGGAATTCCGTCGAGATGCTTGATGCAAACCGGATCGTCCCAATGACCAGCCGTGCAGCGGGAAAGCCAAATCGAAAAATCAGGCGCGCCTTCTCGACTTCCAGCCATGTACGCACATAGGAAGTCTCTTTCTCCGATCTTCAGAAGTGTCGACGCATGGCAGTTGTTGAATAACTTCTGGTCCGGAGGCAACACGTCGAACTTCTCAAGGCTTTGTATGCCGCGCATTACACTTACCCCTTTTTGTATTGACGAGCCGACAGGAAGGACGCGATGATCGCCAGGAAAAGAGTCAGGTTCGCGATGACGATGAATATCAATGAAAGCACGCAGACGCCCATAGATAGCGTATTACGCTTCCCAGAAAACGATAATCTAGTCGCCACCATTTCGAACCATTCGGGTTAATGATGACGTAGAGACTCTTTTCGTCTCTTAGAGGGCAGGGCTTCGCCTCGAGCTTTGCGTTCCGGATTACATTATCTGTAAGTGGCATAACAGTAACCCCTTTCTGGGTTGGTGCTGTTACTTAGGCCTCTGGCCTTCTTTGGAGTTCCTTGAAACTGTTCTTGGTGGCAGCGCGGAATGGAACCACGGACTCGCGGATGTTCAGTCTGTATCCAGTGACTGCCCAAAGAGACAAACACCACGGGGAAACCGTACTTTACAGACACTGTGATAGGAATATCAGAGTTCTGCCGTGAGCTAGTGTAGCTGCTTTCTGGTTGTACATCGGCCGCCCCCAGCAGTTGAAGCCGTGATCGGCGTCTGGGTAGTCAAAGAAAGTGGCGTTCGCCCTGCCGACAAAACTGCCTTTAACGTCGGTCACTTCATTTTGTGGAATGTGCGTATCCAGCCCCGCGTAGTGGAACAGGATCGGCTTAATGATTCTGTCTGCAACGTTGAGATGCTGTTGGATTCCGCCGCCGTAGTAAGCTACCGCTGCATCTACATTACCAGTAGCTGCGGTGCGGTAGGCAAGTTGAACACCGAGGCAGAATCCGAGAGCAGCAACCTTGCCGGTCACTTCGGGCAGCGTACGCAGTGTATCGACCGCACTCGAAAGGTCAGCGACGGCCTTCGTCATATCAACTTTCTGAAGAAGTGCGCGAGCTTTAGCAGTGCCGTCCATGTCATAGGTCAAATCGACACGCTGCTCCATACGCCAGAAGATATCCGGTGCCAGCACGACGTAACCGTCCAGGGCGTACTGATCGGCAATGGCACGGATGTGTTCGTTAACGCCCCATATTTCCTGTACTAGCACAATGCCTGGACCGTTACCGGTCGGCGGCAGCGAAAGATAACCAGAGAAGGTTTCGCCTTGGGCGGTATTGATGTTGATCCATTGAGATTTCAACACGGGCTCCACAAAAGGGGGATTGATCGGCAGGCTAGTGGTTTTGAGGTTGTTCTTGTCAATATTTCGTTTCAATTGATGCGCTGGGATGAGGAAAGTTCCCGCTAATCAGCTTGGGGGCTGACTGTTAGCGCAGAAGGGACAAGGCATAACGAGCAGCAGCTCGATAACGGTCCACAAGCGGCGGCTCAACTCACTTATCTGCCGTTGAGTGCTCAGTGAGACCACCGTCCGGAGTGGGTCGGGTAGAGCAGGTGGCATTTGAAAACTGAACGACAGCAACCGGTCTTGAACGGCCCAATAAGATTGCTCGCAGAATGGCTCTTGGGCGATATGGTGGGGTGATATGGGGTCGGCTTCGGATTGGTTTGCGCAGCATTGGGCGTCTCAAAGAATTTGGTGCTGGCGGGAGGGCAATTCTTGCGGCCAAAGAAATCAATTCCATGCTGACCTCTTTATTGACTTAGGCTTCTTTCGGCTGCGGTTCGGGGTTGAACTTGAAGCGCTCGGCTAGCGTCGTCGCTGCGATTTTTTGCAGTGGCATGCTGTGCCAATGGATATTGCCCTTGCCGGTTTCCATCAAGGCGCCAAAAGCATCTTCGTCGACTTCTTGCTCATCATCACTGCGGCATTCGGCGAAGAACCGAGCCAGGTCGCGGTCATCAAGCAGGCCGATGCCGAGTTCGGTTTCGAGCAGGATGCTACCTTCTTCGTCGAGATAAACCTCTCTTAACACGCCAACCGGCTGGCCAGTGTGGCTGATAAAAGTATCGCTTTCGCGGCGGAAAACCCATGGCGTGCAAGCCAGGGACACGAAGACCCGTTGCGGCCCGTTCTGCACGAACCAGCAGCCTGATTCATCGCAAGCGTAGTGCCGGTTGATGAAGGCAATCATGCCGCCGTGTGTAATACGCTCTGCCTGCAATCGCCAGCAGCCCCGCCGATCGAGCGACAACCAGTTGTAACAGGCGGGAACATTGGGCCACTTGGCAATGGCAGAGAGATCAAGTGTGGATGTAGTTTCTGGCATATTGATTGAATCTGTAAATCCAATATTATCTCCGATTGTCCATCAGGCGAAATCCGGGGCAATAATCCATGAGCGTGTTATTACCTGTCCGACATCTGCAGTGTACTGATGCGGATATTCCCGTTGGTCGGTTCGAAGGCGTCTGGATAGTAACGAGTGCATAATTATCCAATGAACCTGCGCCTCGCCCGTAACGGACTTTTCATCGCCGCCTGTGGCGTGGCCTGTTGTCTGCCGGCGTGGGCATTGCCGTCGTTCTCCGAGGTTCGTGCCGCTTATACCGAATCCGATGCCTGGCTGCTGGCGCGCGATGGCCGACCCTTGCAGAGCAAGCGCATCGACATGACGCAGCGGCGTTTGCCGTGGACACGCATCGAAGACGTTTCGCCGACCTTGCTGCGAGCGCTGCTGGCCTCGGAAGACCGGAAATTCTACGCGCACGCGGGGGTTGATTGGGGCGCGGCGGCCGTCAGCGCCTGGCGCAATCTGTGGGCTACCCGGACGCGCGGGGCCAGTACGCTGTCGATGCAACTCGTCGGCTTGCTCGACGAACAGGACTCTGCAAATGCCCAGCGCCGTGGCCGGCGCAGCGTGCCGGAAAAACTCTCGCAGGCGACTGCTGCGCTGTGGCTGGAACAGCACTGGAAGAAGGACGAGATTCTGGAGGCCTACCTCAATCTCGCCGGCTTTCGCGGCGAGATGGCCGGCGTGGCGGCGATGAGCCGCGGCCTGTTCGGCAAGTGGCCGGACGGTCTGGACGAACGCGAATCGGCTCTCGCCGCCGCGCTGCTGCGCGCGCCCGCAGCCTCTGCACAACTCGTCGCAGCGCGTGCCTGCGGCGTACTGCAGGCGATGGCGCAGATGAAACGGGGTGCGCTCGCCCATTGCGAAGGGCTTGACGGACTCGCCCGGCTGGCACTCTCCGGCGGCTTGCGCGATCAGCAGGCTGGCTGGCTCGGTGCGGAACAATCGCCGGGACTGGCGCCGCATCTGGCGCAGAAACTCCTCGCGCGCCCGGGCGAGCGGCTGAAAAGCACGCTGGACGCCGACCTTCAGCGCTTCGCCGGAGCTTCGCTGCAACGCCAGTTGCAGGGCATCGCGCGGCAGAATGCGCAAGACGGCGCCGTATTGGTGATCGATAATGCCTCGGGTGAGGTGCTGGCCTGGATCGGTTCCAGCGGGGCCCTGTCGGAGTCGCCCGAGGTCGATAGCGTGACGGCCTTGCGCCAGGCCGGGTCGACGCTCAAGCCTTTCCTTTATGCGCTGGCTTTCGAACGGCGTGATCTGACGGCGGCCTCACTGCTCGACGATTCGCCGCTGGCGATGACCACCAGCGGTGGTTTGTACTTGCCGCAGAATTATGCGCCTGAGTATCGTGGCTGGGTCAGTGCACGCATGGCGCTGGGCGGCTCGCTCAATGTCCCGGCGGTACGCACGCTGGTGCGCATCGGCCCCGATGTTTTTCGTGACCGCCTGCATGCTTTCGGTTTCAAAAGCCTGACCGAGAACGGCGATTACTACGGTTTCAGTCTGGCGCTCGGCTCGGCCGACGTATCCCTGCTCATGCTGGCCAATGCCTATCGCACGCTGGCCAACGGCGGCGAGTGGTCGCCCCTGCGCGTGACCCGTGGCGTCAATGCCGGCCAAGCGCAACGCCCCTGCACTGAAGGAGGCTGCAGCGGGGTGTTCGAGGGCACGATCAGGCGGGTCGCGCCGGCCGCAGCACTGTTCATCGTCTCTGACATTCTTGCCGACCGCGCCGCACGGGTTGGTACCTTCGGCCTTGAATCCTGGCTGGCCACGCCTTACCGGAGCGCCGTGAAAACGGGGACGAGCAAGGACATGCGCGACAACTGGTGTGTCGGCTATTCGTCGCGCTACACCGTGGCCGTCTGGGTGGGCAACGCCTCCGGTGAGGCGATGCATGATGTTTCGGGTGTTTCCGGTGCGGCACCGGTGTGGCGCGAGGTGATGGACTGGCTGCAGCGCGGCGGCAGAAATGCGCCAGTCGTGCCGCCCGCCGGCGTCAGGCGCCAGATGATCCGCTTTGAGCCATCCGGAAAAATCAGCGAAGCGGCACGGCAGGAATGGTTTCTGGCCGGTACCGGCATGAGCGTGGTGCGCCTGGCCGAATCAAGGGCTCTGGCGCACATCGCCTATCCGGGGCAGGGTACGATCATTGCGCTCGACCCGGACATTCCTCCACAACGCCAGCGCATTGCCCTGCAACTCTCCGGCCAACCCGATCCCGGCTGGCACTGGCGCATCGACGGCCAGTCGCTTGGCCCTGCGGTTCAGGAAGTGCTCTGGCGGCCATCGCCCGGGCGGCATCATCTGGTCCTGGCCGATGCCCAGGGCCGCGAACTCGAAAGCGTCCGCTTCGAGGTGCGCGCGCTCAGGGCCCGCCTCAGGGTTCCAGAACGACCTTGAGCAGACCCGGTTCGCGGTTGTAGAGGCGCTTGAACCAGGCTTCGCCGTCGGCGAGCGGGGCGACGGCGCTGACGATGGCGCGGGCGTCGATCTTC
>CAIVZW010000771.1 GCA_903910495.1 uncultured beta proteobacterium | reverse complement strand
GCTTAGCGCATGCCGGAAAGCCCCTTGACTTCATTTTCCGCCTTGATGATGACGTTCCAGAATGGGTGCTTGCTGACCCTTTGCGTTTGCGCCAGATACTCACCAATCTCCTCGGTAATGCGTTTAAATTTACCTCAAAAGGAGCGGTTACGCTGGCCGTGAACTGCATTGTTAACCCCTTGGCTGCTGGTGCCGTCACCCTGCGTTTCAGCATCCAGGATACGGGCATCGGCATCCCGGAAGACAAGCAATCTCTGCTCTTCGAACCTTTCCGCCAGCTTGACCCAGGCATCTCCCGCAATTACGGCGGTAGCGGGCTCGGCTTGGCCATCGTTCGGGGTCTGCTACGGTTGATGGGCGGGGAGATCACGGTATCGAGCCGGGAAGGTTCAGGCAGCACCTTTGTCGTTGATCTGCCAGTGCAGTCATCCGTAGCTCCGGCCGACCAATCCAGGCCTGGCATGACGCAAACAAAGGCCGCGCTGTCGGTTCTGGTGGTCGAGGATAACAATTCCATCCGCAGGCTGATGCACGACGCCCTGACAATCTGGGGGCATCGCGTAACCCTGGCCATTGATGGTAACGAAGCGCTTGCACAGGTTGCCAGCGAGTCGTTCGACCTGATCCTCATGGATCTGAGAATGCCCGGCCTGGATGGCCTTGAAACCAGCCGCCGCCTCCGGATTCTTGAAAAGGAGACCGGCCGCGCCCGAACCCCGATTATTGCCGTGACGGCCGATGCCGACGTCAATACGCAGGAAGCCTGCCGCACGGCCAGCATTGATGCCGTGCTGACCAAGCCAGTGCCGCTGGACAAGCTGGCCGCCTTGTTGGCAGAACACAGCACGAGACTTCCCGGCAGGCCCCCTCTGAACACCTTGCCTGACACTGACACGACGCTCCTGTTGTCGGAGCAGTCCTTGCGCGACATGGGGCATGACCTGGAGCGCAACAGTGAATATGCCGCTCTGCTGCTGACGGATATCGAAGCAGTGATGCAGCGGCTTGTAAGGTCACTGCAAGGACCGGATCGACAGGCCTTAGACCTGAGCGCCCATACGCTGAAAGGGCTTTGCGCTCATCTGCGCGACCCCCTTGCGAAAGATCTTGCTCAGCGCTTGCAGACCGAGGCCGCTTCATCCGCCTTGCCGGATCTGCGCGAAACGGTCAACACTCTGCAACAGGCCCTTAACAGGGTCATCGCCCGAAAACGGCAACAGGTGGCATTATGAACAGCGCTGCAAGAATCCTCGTCGTCGATGATCAAGCGAGCTTTCTCTTCATGGTCAAAGGCTACCTGGCCGATGCCGGATACGAGGTGGCTTGCGCCGGCAGTGCCGAAGAGGCCTTGCAGGCTCTGGAAAAGACCGCCTGTGATCTGGTCGTTTCTGACCTTGTCATGCCGGAGATGGATGGCACTGGCCTGTTGCGACGAGTTCGGCAGCAGTGGCCGCAGCTTCCCTTTATTCTGGTTACGGCGCACGGCAGCATTGACAGCGCCGTAGCCGCCATGAAGGAAGGCGCCGATGACTACCTGCTCAAACCGCTTCATCGCGACGAATTGGTATTGGTGGTCAAACGTCTCCTGGCGCATGCCCTGCTTCGTGATAGCCACGCACGCATGCTGGATGAGCAAAAGGCACAGTTCAGCTTTCAGGCTATCCGTAGCGTCGTTCCCGCCATGGGGAAGGTGCTCACTGAGGCGCAACAAACTGCCTCCGCTCCGCACACGACCGTGACCATTTACGGCGAAAGCGGAGTCGGCAAGGAAGTGCTGGCGCGCGCCATCCACCTGGCCTCCGGCCATGATCTGACCAACTTTGTGCCAATCAACTGCGCCGCCATCCCGGAAACACTGCT
>CAIVZW010000770.1 GCA_903910495.1 uncultured beta proteobacterium | reverse complement strand
GTAATCAGGAAATTTCCCATCAATCAACTTTGAAACAAGTTTGATATGGCCGAATTGGAAACGAATCTGATTTGGAGATAATTCAATATTCAACGGTTCATCGTTATCTACAAGCAATCGATTCAATTCGAGCACTGTTTTACGCGGCAAGATGAGTTCCTGACGCGTTGGCGCTACCTCACCCTCAAGCTGTATGCTGGCATAAGCTAGGCGATGTCCATCTGTTGCAACAGCACGCAACTCGTTACCTTCAACCAACAGCAACAAACCATTAAGATAATAACGAACATCCTGAGCTGCCATTGAAAACTGGGTTTGTACTAATAACTGACGAAATTGCTTTTGCGTCACAGAAAATTTTATTGAATCACCTTCTAAAATCACCATTCGTGGAAAATCTTCAGCTGGTAAGGTTTGTAGTGTGAAACGACTTTTTCCAGCCCGAACTTGCAATCGTTTGTCATCAAGATTCAAGCTGACTTCAGCGGTATCAGGCAAGGAACGCAAAATATCTTGCAATTTTCGAGCCCCGACAGTCACCGCACCATCCCCATCAACGGACGTACTAGCGGTAGAAGTTGTTATCTGAATTTCTATATCAGTTGCCAATAAGGTGAGAGTTTCACCTTTCTTCTCAAGCAAAACATTCGACAAAATAGGCAAAGTATGTCGCTTCTCCACAATACCTGACACTGATTGCAAAGGGGCAAGAAGCGTATCGCGATTGGTTTTAATAAGAAGCATATATATAAATCCTATAAAGATAATATCAAGAACAATTCTGTGTATATCTAATTCTTATCGTTATATTTCAATTAGATAAATTAGATTTTTGAGAAGTTAAAAGTCTGTATGGACATGTGGATAAAAACTAATAACTTATCAACAACCTAGGATTTCAATACATATTCACTATATACACACAGCAATCTCGCATGGTTATACATATCTGCATTAGCTCTTTAGTACTTGTAATAACACGTGTACATCATGATTTAACTCATTGTCTTTGGCACGAAGCGTTTCGATGGTGCGTACAGCGTGTAGAACAGTTGTATGGTCACGGCCACCAAAAGCATCACCAATCGAAGGGTAACTTTGCGAAGTCAGATTTTTTGCTAACCACATAGCAACTTGCCGTGGCCTGGCAATCTGACGCGTCCGTTTTTTTGAAAAAAGATCTGCAACCTTGAGTTTGAAATAATCAGCTACTGTCTTCTGAATATTCTCAACGGTAATCTGTTGGTTGACTGCACCGATAAGATCCTTAAGTGATTCTTTTGCAAGGTCCAGTTCAATTTTTTGACCATGGAAAGAAGCGTAAGCAAGAACCTTCTTCAGTGCACCCTCAAGCTCACGCACATTTGATCTAAGATGTTTGGCAATGTAAAAGGCAACTTCATCATCAAGTCTTACGTCTTCCACCTCAGCTTTTTTTTTCAGTATTGCGACACGCATTTCAATCTCAGGCGGTTCGATTTGAACCGTAAGACCCCAATCAAATCGGGTAATCAAACGGTCTTCAAGACCTGAAATATTTTTTGGATAAGTATCACAACTAATTACAATTTGCTTCCTTGCTTCAATCAGTGCGTTAAAAACAAAAAAGAATTCTTCCTGGGTCCGGTTTTTCCCGTTAAAGAACTGAACGTCATCGAGCAGAAGGACATCAAGCGAACGGTAGGATCGTTTAAAAACATCAAATGACTTGGTCTGATAGGCACGAACCACATCAGAATAATAATCCTCGGCGTGGACATAACGAACCACCTTTTCAGGATTCTGTTCAAGGATGTGATTGCCTATCGCATGGATAAGGTGAGTTTTTCCAAGCCCGGTGCCGCCGTAAATAAACATCGGATTATAGGCCGCACCGCCAGGATTGATCGCTACTTGAACCGAGGCGGCCCGCGCAAGATCGTTGGCTTTACCAACAATCAAGTTTTCGAAAGTAAAGCCAGGGATTAGCCGGGATTTGTCGTAGGAAGAGCGGGGTTTCTCAAGCGGGCGTTCAAATACAGCAGGTGCCTTGTATTGAACATTGTTGAGCGCGCCACCTGCGATTCGGGGTGCTGCTGAGCTGACTGAGGGTAAATGCACCTGATTGACCGGCGCTGCCTGACGTTCGCCGAGAATCAAAGAAACACTTACAGGGGCAGAGAAAAATGCACTGCCAAGTTCTTCAATGCGAGTCAGGTAACGTTCCTTTACCCATTTAAGAATAAATCCGTTGGGCGCAAGAAGACGCAGACCATTCTCCAGATCGTCCTCACCTTCAAGACGAAGTGGTCGAATCCAGGTATTGAATTGCTGAGGAGGAAGTTCTTGTTCGAACTGGCTCAAGCAGGATGTCCAGAAGCTACTCATCACTTGTGGTTCAAAACAATCCCGATCAATTGCTGCCGTAACATAGCTGGTGGAAGTCTGCAATTTCTGCACATACATTCAGGCCAAAGCAAGAGGTATGATTAAAAAAAAATGGGTTTGGGCAGGGTTTGAATATTCCTGCTTTTTATTGCATTTATCGGGCAGTTGCAGACACAGAAAGTATGTGATTCTAACTCGTCAGATGAAAGTTATCCACAGCTTAAATAATAATTTAGACTTGACAAGAGCAATCCTAACCATGTCTAATTACGCGTTTACTTTGCAATGACTTCAAGGGTTTAATAATGAAACGTACCTATCAACCGTCGGTAATTCGTCGCAAGCGTACCCACGGCTTTCTCGTTCGTATGGCTACCCGTGGCGGTCGTGCTGTAATTCGCGCTCGTCGTGCCAAGGGTCGTCATCGTTTGGCCGTTTGAGCGCCAAGCAACTGAAGGGCGAGCACCAAGAATCATCTGCGGTGTTCCCCAAGTGTTTTCGACTGACAAAAACGGATGAATTTTCATCCGTTTTTGCATTCAGGAAGGCACTGAAGAGTCGGCATTTCCTGTTACATTACCGCCTTCGGGCGGCTGAAGAAGTGTCAGGCGCAAGGTTGGGTTTGGTTGTCGCTAAACGGCTTCTGCGTCGTTCTGTCGATCGAAACCTGATTCGGCGCCTGGTACGAGAGCACTTCCGCATGATTCGTTGCCTGTTGCCTTCGCGTGATGTGATATTACGCTTGGCGGCCAAACCCGAAATACTCGACCGACGAGCCCTGGCTGAAGAAATCAAGGGCTTGCTGGCGAAAATGATTTCACCTGAACGTTGAGCCGATGAAACCCTTGCTGCTGGCGCTGATCCGCATCTATAAATACATGATCAGTCCTTTTCTTGGAAGCCGCTGCCGTTTTTTTCCAAGCTGCTCGGAGTATGCCTTGGAGGCGGTGGACAAATACGGTGCATTCAAGGGGGCTTGCCTCGGCCTCAAACGTATATTTCGCTGCCATCCGTGGAATACGGGTGGTTTTGACCCCGTACCCTGATTCTTTTTATTGTATAGGCCGTTCATGGATAACCGACGCCTGATTCTCCTGCTAGTTTTCTCCTTTTCCTTAGTCATGCTCTGGGATGCCTGGCAGAAATATAACCAGCCCACAATTGCGGCGCAGCCGACAACGGCTACTGCGGCCACTAATGGTTCGTCCATTCCGGTACCGTCAGTAACTGGTTTGGCGCCAGCCACCACTACTGCAGTGCCGGTTATTCCTCCGTCAGCAACGGCAACAAAGGGCGATGTCGTCAGCGTCAAGACAGATCTTTTCGTGGCCGACGTATCGACGCAAGGCGGTGATATCGTCGGGCTTGAACTGAATAGATACAAAGAAGTAAATAATAAGGAAAAAAACTTTTCACTCTTTGATGCCAAGCATCAATATTTAGCCCAGAGTGGACTGATCGGAGAGGGCCTCCCCAATCACAAGACGATATTCAGTGTCGCTGGCGGGAAACGGGAGCTTTCAAAGGATGCGAACAGTATCCAGCTTCGGCTGGATGCTCCTGCGCTGAATGGCATCAAGATAGCCAAGATCTACACTTTCACTCGCGGGAGTTACCTGATCAATGTCAGTTATGAAATCGACAACGGTAGCCAGAAGGACGTGGTCGCACACGCCTACTATCAGTTGCAGCGAGACACGGTAACGCCGGATGGCGAAAACAGCATGGTCAGTACCTTTACGGGCCCTGCTGTTTATACCGAGCAGGAAAAATATCAGAAGATTGAATTCTCTGATATCGAGAAGGGCAAGGCCAAGTTCAACAGCAAGGCCGACAACGGCTGGATGGCGATGGTTCAGCATTACTTCGTATCGGTCTGGATACCCCCGGAGAAACTTGCGCGCGAGTTTTATGTGCGCAAGATCGAGGGGGGGGCAAACCCGGCAATAACGGCGGGTGTCATTGTGCCAACGCCCGCTATTGCCCCGGGAGCCAAGGCCAGCCAATCGGTCTCGCTTTATGCCGGACCACAAACCCAGTCGACACTTGATCAACTGGCCAAGCCGGTAGCCGAGGGAGGCGTCGGCGCCCAAGGCCTGCCCTTGGTTGTCGACTACGGCTGGTTGACCATTGTTGCCGCGCCGATCTTCTGGTGCCTGGAATTCATGCACAAGCTGGTCGGCAACTGGGGCTGGGCCATCGTCCTGCTGACCATTGGCATCAAGCTGCTTTTCTTCCCCTTGTCTGCAGCCAGTTACAAATCGATGGCCAAGATGAAAGCCGTTACGCCACGCCTGACGGCATTGAAAGAGCGTTGCGGCGATGACAAGCAGAAACTGAACATGGAGATGATGAAGCTTTACAAGACCGAGAAAATTAATCCGCTCGGCGGCTGTCTGCCGATTGTGATACAGATCCCGGTTTTCATCGCCCTCTACTGGGCACTTCTTGGTGCCGTCGAAATGCGCGATGCGCCCTGGGTTTTGTGGATACACGATCTGTCATCATCCGATCCTTATTATGTTCTGCCAATCATCATGATGGCTACCATGTTGATTCAGACCAAGCTTAATCCGACGCCGCCTGATCCCATTCAGGCCAAGGTGATGTTGTTTATGCCCTTTATTTTCGGCGGGATGTTCTTCTTCTTCCCGGCCGGCCTGGTGCTCTACTGGGTGGTTAACAATACCCTCTCCATTGCCCAGCAATGGCAGATTACCCGGATGATCGAACGTGGCGGAAAAGCCGCCAACGACGCCAGGGCCTGACACGATTGCCGCTATCGCCACGGCTCCCGGGCGTGGCGGTATCGGTGTCGTTCGTGTTTCCGGGCAGAGACTGCAGGCCTTTGCCGACACCCTCTGTGGCAAACAGCCGCTGCCGCGCGTAGCGACGGTCGCTGATTTTCACGCCGCCGATGGAAGCGTTATCGACAACGGATTGCTTCTTTATTTTCCCGCACCACACTCCTTTACCGGTGAGGATGTTTTGGAACTGCAGGGCCACGGTGGCACCATCGTCCTGCAGATGCTCCTCGCGCGCTGCCTCGATCTCGGGGCGCGCCTGGCCGAACCGGGCGAATTCACCCGCCGCGCCTATCTCAACGGAAAGCTCGATCTGGCCCAGGCCGAAGCGGTTGGTGATCTGATCGATGCGGCGACTACAGTCGCCGCACGCTGCGCCGTTCGTTCGCTGCAAGGCGAGTTCTCGACAGAAATTAACGCACTGCTCGAGCAGCTGACCGAACTGCGAGCGCTGGTTGAAGCGACCCTAGACTTTCCCGAGGAAGGCGTCAATTTTCTGGAAGCAGTCGATGTCACTGCTCGTCTTGAACGCTTGCAGGATAGGTTGGCCAACGTTTTTGACCGAGCTCAGCAGGGCAGGCTTTTGCAAGGGGGGCTGCATGTCGTTCTGGCCGGACAGCCCAATGTCGGCAAATCCAGTCTGCTCAACCGTCTTGCTGGCGATGAGTTGGCCATTGTCACCTCGGTAGCCGGAACAACGCGTGATGTCGTGCGCAGCACGCTCCAGGTCGAAGGCATTCCGCTGCATGTAATCGATACTGCCGGTTTGCGGGCAACCGAAGACGAAATCGAGAAAATTGGCATCGCGCGTACATGGCGCGAGATCGAACGTGCCGATGTCGTGGTCCTGCTGGTCGATGCCCGTAGCGGTGTCGTTGATGCCGAAAGGGAAATTCTTGCCCAACTCCCGGCCCACCTGGCCCGTATCACTGTCCATAACAAGGTTGATCTAACCGGACGGGCGGCGGAGCGTCATGACGAGAGTGATGGCGTTGCCATATCGCTTTCTGCGAAGCATGGGGACGGGGTTGACATGTTGCGCCTGGAATTGTTGCGCATTGCCGGCTGGCATCCGGCCGAGGACGTGTTCATTGCCCGTGAGCGTCATTTGCGCGCATTGGCAAAAACCTGCGAACACATTGTCGCGGCACAGGCTCAGCTGACGCAACTTGAACTATTCGCCGAAGAGTTGCATCTGGCACAGTCGGCACTCAGTTCAATTACCGGAGAGTTTGCCGCCGATGATTTGCTGGGGGAAATTTTTGGTCGGTTCTGCATCGGAAAATAGCAAGCCTTCCAGCCTTGCTATCAGGTTTGACTACAGTTCCCGGAGCGGGGATACTTGCGCATGGGCATTGCAATGCCTATACGAATAGCATACATGACGGGGAGCGAAAGGTGATCAAAGGGATAGAGCATGTTGGACTGAGCGTGGCGAATCTAGAGCGGTCGCTGGCCTTCTACCGCGATCTGGTTGGTTTTGAGCTGTTGCGCGTTCTGGACTGCGCTCCCGAGAGCAAGCTGGGAACGGTGGTCGGAATGCCGCGATGCCGTGCGCGGGTGGCGCACCTGCTGCTGGGCGGTCGGATGCTGGAGCTTTTCGAATATGCCGAACCGCGCGGCCGGGTCCAGGCCGATGACGACTGCCAGGCGAATCACGGATGGATTCACATGGGACTGACGTCCACGGATACGCGCGCCGACTACGCGCAGTTGCGCGAGCACGGCGTGGAGTTTTTGTCCGAACCGGTCGAGTTCCGGCCGGACGTCTGGATTGTCTATTTCAAGGGTCCGGACGGCGAGGTCGTGGAGCTGCGGCAGACACCGGGGGGAGTGGAGGGGTAGGGAGAAGCGTAAAACTGCGTTGCTCGCATACACGACGATCATCTATCTGGTGTTGAAATACAATCAGCCGTGAGTTTGATAGCGAACAGAGTTATTAAAAAAAATAACAGTAGTCAATATTAATTCATTTGTTTTGTATTCCTTAAACATCTAAAGTCTCACCAACGCAAAACGTGTTCATGTAAAACGAACATAAATTTGTACTATCTGAGTGCCAGGACTACGTAGCGGTCTGGTTCTCGGTGAGTTGAGAAAAGGGGACGGGAGACGCATGAGCGACATATTGCAGAACTACATCAATGGCGCCTGGTGCGACAGCGCATCAGGCGACACCTTTGCCAATGAGAATCCGGCGCAGCGTGGATCGGTGCTGAACCGGGCGCAGGCGTCGACCGCTGGGGATGTCGAAACGGCGATCGGGGCGGCGGCGGCGGCGTTCAAGCGTTGGAGCCGCACGCCGGTGACGGAACGGCAGGCCGTCGTGGCCCGCTTTCTGGATGCGCTGGCGGCGGCACGCGAGGAACTGGCCCGCATCGTTTCGCTCGAGAACGGCAAGACAATTGCCGAAGCGCGCGGCGAGGTCGACTCTGCCCTGCTGGAGGGCCGGCACCACCTGCAGCAGATGAGCGTGTTTGCCGGGGAATCGGCGCCGCGTGCCGAGGGGGCCGTCACGGCCTGGGAGCAGTTTCACGCGCTCGGGGTCATCGGCGTCATCAGCCCGTGGAACTATCCCATGAACGTGATGAGCCGCAAGACGCTGCCCGCCGTGTTGACGGGCAACACGGTGGTCTTCAAGCCGGCCAGCTTTACCCCCTGGTCGGCGGTCTTCATGGCCGGACTGTTTGAAAAGGTAGGCCTGCCGGCAGGCGTCTTCAACTGTGTGACCGGTCTCGGCAGTGCGCTGGGGAACCAACTGATCAAGGATCCGCGCATACGCGCGATCACGTTCACGGGCTCGACCGAGGTCGGCCGCAAGATCCAGCTCATGGCGGCTGAGGATTTCACGCGCACACAACTCGAGTTGGGCGGAAAGAGCGCTCTGATCGTGCTCGCTGACGCGGACCTGGATGCCGCCGTGGAGGCCACCGTCAAGGCCGGTTTTGGCTGCTCCGGGCAGTGGTGCACCTCGACCAGCCGCGTGCTGCTGGCGGCGGAAATTGCCGACGCGTACACGGCGAAACTGCTCGCCCGCTGCCAGGCAATGAAGGTAGGCGATCCGCTCGACGAGAAGACATCAATGGGGCCCGTGGCCGGGCCGTCGCAATTCGAGGGCATCTCCGCGGCGATCGCGCAGGCCAAAGCGGAAGGAGCGCGACTGCGCTTTGGCGGCGTGTCGGACAACGCCGAGGGATATTACATTCTGCCGACGGTTTTCGACGGGGTCACGCGCGACATGGGTATCTTCCGCGAGGAGGTTTTTGGTCCGGTTCTGGCTCTCTCGACGGTCAGGGACCTGGACGAAGCGCTGATCTTGGCCAATGACTCGGTCTACGGCCTCTCGTCGGCGATCTTCACCAACAACCTCGCGGCCGCCATGCGCTACGTGCGCGAGATCGAGGCCGGCATGGCGCACGTGAACATTCACAGCGGTTTCAAGACGCCGGAACTCCCCTTCGGCGGCTGGAAAGAGTCGGGCTTCGGTCTGCCCGAGAATGGAAAGACCGGCCTGGAGTTCTTTATCGAACGCAAAGCAGTGTATGTGGGGTGAGAGGTTTCAGGTGTCAGGGTGTCCGCCGGCCCGATTTCTGAACCTCCTCCACAGATCACAACAGAAAAAGAGAATGGCATGAACGAAAAGAATATTCCCTCTCCCCCGCCGCAACGGGCGCTGGCGGTTGACGACAAAGACTGGGCGGCGGTACAGCTCTCGGAGTTGCTGTGGATGTATCAGCAGATGACGCTGATCCGCGCCTTCGAGCAAAAGCTGCTCGCCCTCAAGGACGATGGCCTGGTCAACGGGCCAGTCCATACCAGCATCGGCCAGGAAGCGGTCGCGGTCGGCGCGGGTCTGGCTCTGCGCCGCCAGGACAAGGTCGGCGGCACGCATCGCGCCCACCACCAGTACCTGGCCAAGGCGCTCTGCGCCGTTGCACCGGAACGCTACGACCCCTTGCGCGACGGCTTGACCGACGAGATGCAGGCGCACGTGCTGACGCTGCTCAAGGAGATCATGGGCCTCGCCGGGGGCTGCAGCGGCGGGCGCGGCGGCTCGATGCATCTGTTCAACAAGGACATCGGCGTCGCCGGCACCAACGCGATCGTTGGCGGCGGCGTACCGCCCGCCACGGGCGTGGCCTGGGCCGACCACATGCGCGGCGAGGACTGGGTGACGGTTTGCTTCTACGGTGACGGCGCCGTCTACCAGGGCGTGGTTCACGAGTCATGCAACCTGGCGTCGCTGTGGGATGCGCCGATCATCTACGCGATCGAGAACAACCACTTCGCGGTGGGAACATCGCGCGACGACGGCTGCTCAGCGAAGCAGCTGAGCCATGTGGCGGCGGCCTACGGCATGCCGGGCTTCCAGGTCAACGGCATGGACCCGCTCTCCGTCAAGCTGGCCATCGAGCACATCACGGCCGACCGCAAGAACCTGCCATGCTTCCTCGAAATTGACACCTGGCGGCACTACCACCACGCCGGTGGCATCGCCGGCAGCGCGTTCGGGTACCGCAGCAAGGAGCAGGAGGCGGAGTGGCGCGCCCGCGATCCCCTGGTTCAGTTCGAGGCACGGCTGCGTCAGCGCGGCGTCAGCGCGGCGGACATCCAGAAGCTGCAAGAGCAGGCGCAGGCCTCGGTCGACGCCGCCTCGGCTGAGGTGCTGACCACCAACACCGCCGGCGCCACGGTGATTCG
>CAIVZW010000769.1 GCA_903910495.1 uncultured beta proteobacterium | reverse complement strand
TTCAACCAGGCGGCTCTCAGCGGTGGTAAACGCACCCTGGCCAGTTATGTGCGCGGCGAACTCGGCACCGAAGGTCAGCGTTATTTGCGCGCCGATGCCACCGGCGTGGTTGCGCTTGAATTCAAGAACCCCGATGGCACTTTTTTCGCCCACGGAGCCGTCATTGACGCTTATGAGGATGGCCGCAACCCGGATGTGGCTTATTTCATCGTTCACAACGCCGCCCTTAACGACGACTGGTTTTTCAAATCCCCCGGTCAGGCCTTCGATACCCGTTCCTTCAAACGCCATCTTGAAAACTTTGCCCTGCCTTCCACTGCCCGCGCCCAGGTCTGGACTCGTCTCGAAGATTACCGCATTAACCTGCTCAACCGCCTTGGTCAGCTCAAAGACACATTCCCGGCCAAAATCGTCAAGGGCTTAGCCTTCAGCCCACTGACCGATATTCGCGCCTTCGTTCACACCTACCTGCTTGACGAAAACCTGGTGGATGTTAAAACCTTGCAAGCCCAGCTTGAAACCCTGCGCCATTTTGAGAGCCTGGCTGCCAATGTTCGCGAACGGATTGAACGACTCAACGCCATCGACGAACTCGACAAGGAACGCGCCGCCAATCGCCGCCGCCGTATCACCAATACCTTCGTCGCTCATCGTGTTCAGGCGGATATTTTTCTGAAGGAATTGTCTGACCGCCGCCTCGAACTGGATACTGTCAAGCTGTCCCTCAGCCGCGCCGAACGCGAACGCGATGATCTCACCCGCAGTCTGGTCTTTGCCCAATCAGCGCTGACGGACGCTGAAGTGGCCCTGCGCACCGACCAGACCGCAGTTCGCGAAAAGGAACTGCGCGAGAAAATCACCATCCTGACCCACGAACTGACCCTCCTGCGCCAGCGCAAAACCGAAATCGACCATGCTCTCGCCCGCGAACTCACTGACGCGAAAAAACTCCGTGACTATCTCCTCACCGACAAACTCCCTGTTCCCGCCGCCCTCGAAACCTTCCTCACCGAACACCCCATCACGGAACATGCAACACGCAATTTCCAGGAAGCCCTCACATCTTTAAGCCATGCCTTCTCCCGCGATGAAGCTTTACTCGCCGAAAAAGTCACTACCCTGCGCGCCGAAGCTGCCACGCTCGAATCGGACATTCGCAAACTGCGCACCGGCGACCGTGAAGCCAGCGTCGAAGCGGAAGCCCCCAATGCCGCCAAATTGCGCCGCATGATTCGCGCCGAACTCGGCCTGGGCGCAAACGAAGTCGTTTACCTATGCAACGAACTCAAAATCCCCGACTTATCCTGGCAGGATGCGGTGGAGGGTCTGCTCGGCTTCAACCGTTTCACCCTGCTCGTCCCGCCCGCTCATTACAACGCCGCGATTAAACTCTATCGCCAAAATAAGGATACCCTGCACGGCGCCACCCTTTTGGATACCGACTCCATCATTAAACACGCAACACGCAACACATCCTCCCGTAGCAAAGCGGAGCGGACGCCCCAGGAAAACACCCTTGCCCAGGAAGTAGACGCCACCCACCCTGCCGCCCTCGTCTTTACCAACCTTATCCTCGGCAACTACATCAAATGCGAAACACTCGAACAACTTCGCCCACATCGCACGGCCGTTACCCGCGAATGCTTCGTGCGTCGCAACTACACCGACAGTCACCTCAATCCGCAGGTTTACAAACGCTGGTTTATTGGCGAACGTGCCGCGCCGCGTCAAATTGAACAACGCCAGGTCCGGTTGGATGAAATCGCCAGCGAAATGGTTCAACTCAACGAACGCGCCAATGCCCTGCGCGAAAGACTGGCGCTCACCCGCGACAAAATCCGTCCGCTGGTCGAACTCGAAGCGGCGCTGCCGGTTCTCAGCCGCCTCGCGCCCCTCGAAACGGACCTGGTTGCGTTTAAGAGTGAACTCTCCGGGTTGGACACCCGTTCAATCGACTCACTCAAGGCTGAAGTGGAGAGCTGTCAGGCGGTGCTGCGTAAGGCCCAGGGGGAAGTCTCTGCCATCGAGCGCAAACTCGGCACGCTTGAAGGTGAAGTCAAACATCTTGAAGCGGAATCTATTCCCGGCCTGGAGAAATCCGCCGATGACGCGCTCCAAAACGCGGAGAATTTCCTGGTTTTGGAAAACGCCGACGATGAGACTACTTCCGATGTCCAAAAAGAATACGAACGCCGTCGCGAACGCCAGCCGCTCGAAGTCATTTTGGAAAATTCGACCAAAAAGCAAAATGATTACCAGACTGCCGAACAGCGTTCGCGCGACCGCCTGCGCGAATCTAAACAAGAATTCTCGCTTCACTATGATTTTGGCTACGACGAAACGGAAAACGCAACACGCTACATTGATGAGCGCGAGAAACTTGTTACATCCGAGCTTCCCAACTACGAGACCCAAATCGCCCACCAGCGCAGCCTGGCCGAGCAGGAACTGGTTGAAAACTTCATCCATCGCTTGCGCGAACAAATCGAGGATGCCCGCCAGCAGTTGGCGCACCTGAACGGCACGCTGGCCCATCTGCGTTTTGGCGGCGAACGCTTTGAATTTATCAACCAGCCCTCGCCGCAGGTCAAACAAGTCTACGATCTGGTCATGGACAGCCAGCAGGTGATGGGTGCGTCGTTGTTCGACTCGGATTTTCGCCAAAAGCACCAGCAGGGTTGGGATTTGCTCTTTGAGCGCCTGACCACCCACGATGACGAAAATATCGAATTGCGCGAATTACAGGATTATCGCAATTATTTGCAGTACGATATCCGCATCCACTACCCCAACGGCGACCGGGCCTTGCTCAGCCAGATCAACGCCAAAAAATCGGGCGGCGAAACAACCACACCCTTTTACGTGGCGATGGCAGCCTCCTTCGCCCAGGCATACCGCCTGAACCAACCGCGCCCATCCGATACCATCCGTCTGGCGCTTTTCGACGAAGCCTTCGGTAAAATGGACACCGCTCGCACCGCCAGCGCTCTCCAATTCATGCGTCAGGCCGGCCTGCAGGTACTGCTCGCCACCCCGCCCGACAAATCTGGCTCACTTCTCCCGTATGTCGACAGTGTCTGCACTGTCGTTCGCAAAAACAATCACTCATTTGTGATTGAGATTGACAAGAGTGAGATGATTGCGGAGTTGGAGAATGAATAATGTTGTGCAATCAGTGGGTTGAATGATGCTGGAGATTACTTTTAGCCCCTCGCCTGATTTGATGGTC
>CAIVZW010000768.1 GCA_903910495.1 uncultured beta proteobacterium | reverse complement strand
TCCTCGAGTAGAAGTGTCGCCACGTATTCGGCAAGTTTCTCCAACAGGTTGAAATGCTGGGTGGCCAGTTCAGTGCGCAGGCGGTCTACGACCGCCGCATAGTCGATGGTATCGCCAATATCGTCACTGGCGCCGGCGCTTGCGGTCGAGGTGCCGATCTGCAAGGACATCTCGACCGTCTGCGGCATGGCCTTTTCTCGCGGGTAAATGCCGATCAGGGTGGAAACCCTAAGGTCGTCGATGAAAATGATGTCCATGCGGCAGAGCGGGCAGAATGAAGTCTCAGTGTAATATTACGGGTCAGGCGTGTAGCCTGCAGCGTCAAACAACCCCGACATTCTAACCCAGACCTCAATTGATCCTCCGGAAACGCACCAAATGTCCCCCACATTGATTGCTCTGCTCGCCCTTGTGGCGGCTTATCTTCTCGGCTCCGTGTCTTTCGCCATTCTTTCCAGCTGGATTTTCGGTCTCGCCGATCCGCGCAGCTATGGCTCAAAAAACCCTGGTGCGACCAATGTACTGCGCAGTGGTAACAAGGCTGCAGCCATTTTCACCTTGCTCGGCGACGCGGCGAAGGGCTGGCTGGCGGTTTTTCTGGCCCAGAAGTACGGCGCGCAACATGGCCTTGGCCAGGCCTTTATCGGGCTCGTCGCCCTGGCGGTTTTCTTCGGGCACCTGTACCCGGTATTCCTGAAATTCAAAGGCGGCAAAGGCGTGGCCACAGCGGCCGGCGTGTTGCTGGCGCTTGACCCGCGTCTTGGGCTGGCAACCCTCGCCATCTGGCTGTTTGTCGCCCTTGCGCTGCGTTATTCCTCATTGGCGGCGCTGATTGCAGCGGCTTCTGCCCCGCTCTGTGCTTATTTCTTCTGGGGCAGCGACGTCGTGCTGCTGGCCGTCGGGGTCATCGCCATGGCGCTGATTGGCAAGCACTGGCAGAACCTGCAGCGCCTGATGGCAGGAACCGAACCTAAAATCGGGGCCAAGAAGAAAGCCGGATCAGCCCGTTAAGTCGGCCAGCGGCCAGCGTGGTCGTACGGCAAAGGCGCCGGCTGGCTTGCGCGAAGCGCCGGACTGGAAGCGCAAAGCGCCCGCCAGTGCGATCATGGCCCCGTTATCGGTGCAGAACTCAAGCTCGGGGTAGAAAACGGAAATTCCTGTTTTCACGGCCTGGGCATCAAGCTGGCGACGCAGTTCGCGGTTGGCGCCAACGCCGCCGGCAACCACCAACTGTTTCAGGCCGCTTGCCTTTACGGCACGCATCGATTTCCTGACCAGCACCTCGACAATGGCATCCTGGAAACCGCGGGCGATATCGGCACGTTGCTGCGCGTCGGGCGAGCCGATTTCGCGCACCTTAGTCAGGACGGCTGTCTTCAGGCCGCTGAAGCTGAAGTCCAGATCGCCCGAGTGCAGCATCGGACGCGGCAGTTTGACCGCATCAGGCCGGCCGTGTTCGGCCAGTTCGGCCAGTGCCGAGCCACCGGGGTAGGGCAGGCCTAGCAGCTTGGCGGTCTTGTCGAAGGCTTCACCGGCCGCGTCGTCCAGCGTCTCGCCGAGAAGCTGATACTGGCCAACGCCGGTCACGCGCATCAGTTGACTGTGTCCGCCGGAAACGAGCAGGGCAATGAAGGGGAAGCTCGGCGGCCTGCTCGACAGCAGCGGCGAGAGCAAATGGCCTTCAAGGTGATGTACCGGCAGGGTCGGCAGACCGAGCGCGGCAGCCAGACCTTCGGCAAACGCCGCACCGACCAGCAGGGCGCCGGCCAGACCGGGGCCCTGGGTGTAGGCAATGGCGTCAAGCTCCTGGAGCGAGCGCCCGCTATCGGCCAGCACCTTGCGCAGCAAGGGTACGACGCGGCGGATGTGGTCGCGTGAGGCGAGTTCGGGAACCACTCCGCCGTACGCCTGATGCATCAGGATCTGCGAGTGCAGCGCGTGCGCAAGCAACCCGCAGCCCGCATCGGTGCTGTAAAGCGCAATTCCCGTTTCGTCGCAGGAGGATTCAATTCCAAGAATCAGCATGGGCGGCATTTTATCAACAATCAACAAAGGGCTTTGAATTTTCACCCGCCTTTGTTTATAATGCTCGGCTCAGCTGTAATCTGACGATTTTTGAAATTAGGATAGAGTTAATGCCCGCCATTCGCCTGAAGGAAAATGAGCCGTTCGAAGTAGCGATTCGCCGTTTCAAGCGCACCGTTGAAAAAACCGGTTTGCTGACCGAGCTGCGTGCCCGCGAGTTCTACGAGAAGCCCACTGCCGAGCGCAAGCGCAAGCTGGCCGCTGCGGTCAAGCGCCATCACAAGCGCATGCGCAGCCAGACCCTGCCGCCAAAGCTTTTCTAAAACCGGACCGCAGATCGCTGAACAGCCGCCTGTCTGAAGATGGGCGGCTTTTTGTGTTTCTGGAGTTTGGATTCCTGTCGGCGCGATGCGCCGGGCAACCCGCAGTCCTGAATCGCCAAGGAGCCTCACGATGACCCTGAAAGAGCGTATCAACGAAGACATGAAGGCCGCCATGCGCGCCGGCGAAACGGGAAAACGCGACGCCATCCGCCTGCTGATGGCGGCAATAAAACAGAAGGAAGTCGATGAGCGCATCGTCCTTGATGATGCGCAGGTCGTCGTGGTCATTGACAAGATGCTCAAGCAGCGTCGCGATTCGATCACCCAGTACGAAGCCGCCGGACGCCAGGATCTGGCCGACGCCGAGAAATTCGAGGCGGAACTGTTGACCGGCTATATGCCTGCGGGGCTTTCCGCCGAAGAAGTCGCCGTCGCGATTGCTGACGCCGTTGCCGAAGCAGGCGCTGCCGGTCCCGGCGACATGGGCAAGGTCATGGCGCTACTCAAGCCAAAGCTGGCCGGGCGTGCCGACATGAGCGAAGTGTCGAAGCGGGTCAAAGCCCGTCTGACGGGTGCCTGAGACTTCTTCCGGTAGCCCTGCGCTGCCGGACCCGCGCTGAAAAGTGAACGCGTGATCCCCGAATCCTTCATCCAGGAACTGCTGCATCGCGTCGATGTGGTCGATCTGATTGATGGCTACGTCCCGCTCAAGAAAGCGGGCGCCAATTTCGCGGCCTGCTGCCCGTTCCACAACGAGAAGTCGCCTTCGTTTACCGTCAGCCCGAGCAAGCAGTTCTACCACTGCTTTGGTTGCGGCGCGCACGGTACGGCGATCGGATTTCTCATGGAGTATTCCGGCCTCGGTTTTATCGATGCCATCAAGGAACTGTCCGGCAAGGTTGGCCTGCAGATGCCGGAAGAAGACGTCCGCCGTCCGCACGACGGCCCGAAAATTTCTGCGCTGACCGACCTCATGGCGCGGGCAGCAAAGTATTACTACGAACAGTTGAAACACTCCGAGAAAGCTATCAATTACCTCAAGGGACGCGGGGTCAGCGGCGAAATCGCACAGAAATTCGGCATCGGTTATGCGCCGGATGGCTGGCAAAACCTAGGTGCGGCGTTCGAGGACTACACCATCGCCGAGTTGCAGGTGGCCGGGCTGGTCATCAAGAACGAACAGGGGCGCCTCTACGACCGCTTCCGTGACCGGGTCATGTTCCCGATCATGAACCAGAAGGGCGAAGTCATCGCTTTTGGCGGGCGCGTCATGGGCGAGGGCGAGCCAAAGTATCTGAATTCGCCGGAAACGCCGCTGTTCGAGAAAGGGCGCGAAGTCTTCGGCCTGCCGCAGGCGCGTGCCGCGTTGCGCGACAAGGATACAGCGATTGTCGTTGAAGGCTATATGGATGTCGTGGCGCTGGCCCAGCACGGCATCGGCAACGCCGTGGCGACGCTGGGTACGGCCACCACCGCCACGCATGTACAGAAACTGCTGCGGCAGGTCGACCGCATCGTCTATTGCTTCGACGGTGACAACGCCGGGCGCAAGGCCGCCTGGCGGGCGCTGGAAAACAGTCTGGAAGCGCTTCCCGAGCAGAAGAGCATTGGCTTTGTTTTCTTGCCGGACACGGAAGACCCGGATAGCTTTGTGCGCAGCCAGGGGACTGAGGCGTTCGAGCGGATGATTGCGCAGGCCATGCCGCTGTCCGAATTCCTGCTGCGTGAGTTGGCCTCACATTGTGACATGACCAGTGCCGAAGGACGCGCCAGGCTGGTGGCCGAGGCCAAGCCGCTGCTGAGCCGCTTGCAAACGCCGTTATTGCGTCTACAGTTGGTCAAGCGGCTTGCTGAAGCGAGCGGTTTTTCGCAGCCCGAAGTTGAACGGCTTTGCGACTTGCGGCCGATTGTCCGACCGGCGCCGGCGCGGGTGCCGCGGCAGGCGCCATCGCTGCTGCGTCCCTTGCTGCGTTTGTTGCTGCAAAAGCCGGAACTGGCGAAGGGCTTGCCGCAGGAGGCGTTGCCTGCCAATTCGGCAGAAGCGCGTGCAGTCAGGCATTTGTGTGCAACGATCCTGACGGCGGGCGAACCGGCGCCGCCATATGCGGTCTTACTTGAACGCCTGCGCGGCAGTGAGGATGAAAGTATCTTGCGTGAAGCGGCAGCCGAACTCATGCAACAACCCTTTGCCGATGACGACATCGATGCCGAGTTTGACGGCGCGGTGAAGCGTCTGCAGGAAGGTGAGAACAAACGGGCTTTTGATCTGCTGCAGGAAAAAGTTTCCAAGCTCGGAGTGGCCGGGCTGTCGGGCGAAGAGAAGCAGCACTACCTGCAGGCACTGAGTGCACGCGGGAAAACAGGCTAAGTTGTGATAAAATCTAGGGTTTTTCCAATACAACGCTAACCGGGAAGTGGCCATGGCAAGGGAAAAGGCAGCAAGCAACAAATCGGCAAAGGCAAAAGCCGCCGAATTACTGGCACAAATCGGGGCTCAGCCTTCACCGGTAGACGACGAGATGCGCAAGACGCGTCTCAAAACACTGATCAAACTGGGCAAGGAACGCGGCTTTCTGACCTACGCTGAAGTCAACGACCATCTGCCGGATGACGTCGTCGATGCCGAGCAGATCGAAAACATCATCAGCACCTTTAACGACATGGGTATCCAGGTCTACGACGAGGCGCCGGATGCCGAGACCTTGCTCATGTCGGAATCCTCGCCGCCGGTGGCGGCGGACGATGCCGACGTTGAAGAGCAGGCCGAGCAGGCGCTGTCGACCGTTGACTCCGAATTCGGCCGTACGACTGACCCGGTGCGCATGTACATGCGCGAGATGGGCTCGGTCGAACTGCTCACGCGCGAAGGCGAAATCGAAATCGCCAAACGTATCGAGG
This sequence comes from uncultured beta proteobacterium, assembly GCA_903910495.1. Next base: position 736 of record CAIVZW010000768.1, on the reverse strand, counting down.
ACGGCCTCAAGCACATGATCCAGGCTATCTCTGCCTGCCCGACGACGATTGCCGAGATCGTCTATTGCTCCGACAAGATTGCCTGTGACGAGATGCGCATCGACGAGTTGATCGATGGGCTGATCGACCCCAATGCTGGCGAAATCATCGAAGAACTGGCCGAAGACGAAGAGGCTGTCATTGAGGATGACGAAAGCGACGACGGTGAAGCCGCCGAAGGCGCAGCCGCGGCGGCCTCCCTGCTCAAACTCAAGGAAGATGGGCTGGAAAGGCTGGCCGTAATCAAGACGCTCTATACCAAGGCGCACGGCACCCTGCTCAAGAAAGGCTCGCAGGACAAGTCCTACCTCAAGCTCCAGGAAAAAATCTCGGAAGAGATGATGGGTATCCGCTTCACCTCCAAGACCATCGAACGCCTGTGTGATTCGGTGCGCGGCATGGTTGAAGAAGCCCGTGCCTGCGAGCGCAAGATTCAGCGCATTTGCGTCGACACCGTGCGCATGCCGCGTCCGCACTTCATCAAGGTCTTCCCCGGCAACGAACTCAATCTCGACTGGGTCGATGGCGAGATTGCCGCCGCTAGCAGCAAGAACTACGCGCCCATCCTTACGCGCAATGCGCCGAACATCAAGGAAGAGCAGAAGAAACTGCTGGCCCTGCAGGACCGCATCGGTATCCCGCTCAAGGAATTGAAGGACATCAACAAGCAGATGTCCACCGGCGAAGCCAAGGCGCG